>NZ_JCAMRN010000029.1:0-34159 GCF_059620965.1 Geobacter sp. PheSNFMC | reverse complement strand
CGTACATGGGAGGACACGATCCGTGCCGATATGGAAGTCGGCTCCGTATACGCCTTCAGGCTTTTGGACGGGAAATACGCCCTGCTGGAAATTGTGAGCTATCAGGATTTCGGTGATGCCATAACCCGTTCGAACTACCGCTACAAATACCAACCCAACGGTTTGCCCAACTTCTGACAACGGCCTGTGGACACCAGTACCATGGCAATGGCCGGCGCGGGGGATTCCCGGTCCGGCCATTGCCGCATTCCCGGAGCTCCCAGGGCAACCGGGGTCAAGGGACATCCCATGAAACGCTGTCTGACTACTCTCATCTTCCTGCTCTGCCACGCCGACGCCTGGGGCGGTTCGCTCCTGACCAAGAGCGAGGATTTCTCCAAGGCCGCCACCTATGGCATGAACATGGCCACCTACTCCATGGAAATGATGGATGCAAGGCAGGCGGCGGAAAAGCTCGCCACCTTCGATGTGGTCTGGGACATCATGGGAAAGGGGGAAGAGGTTCTGCTCAATGGCGACCCCGACGCCTTTCCGAAACTGAAGGACGATGTTCTCAAAATCAAGCTGGTGCTGGATAAGGTCGCCGAAGTTTCCGCCAAACTGGGCGAGGGGGTCTACGATGAAGCCCTCATGGGGAGCGTAGACGTCATGGTGGGGATGGTGAACCATCCGATGGTAAACGGCCTCTGGGAGGCGGTCAAGCTGGCCTACCAGTCCCACAGGCTCGTCCAGGACAGCCGGGCCGCCCTGGAAATCGAAACGCTCTACGGCATCGTCAACTACGACCGTCGGCTGCGGGGCACTGCCGGCAGCGACGGGCCCAAGCTCTTCAGTGTCGACGCCGATACGGTCACCTATTTTTTCAACAAATACCTGATCACCGACGAAAGCACGCGGGGGCTGGTCAAGACCTACGTGAAAAACAAGCTGGGGGAAGAATTCCCGGAACTCCCCGCATCCGACAGCGCCCTGGCCTGGCTCCGGGGCACCCTGGACGAGGAGAAAAACGAGCATGAAGTGCGGCTGCTGCAGGAATTCGAAAACTCCTCGCGCCGCTGGACCATGCAGTTGCTGAAAGATCTGAACGAGCAGGTAAAAAAGGAATGGGTCGCCACCCGACTCCACCAGGAGCAGGAGAAGTTCAAGGCGTTCACCGACCAAGTGGGAAAGGCCTTTGCCAACGTGGATCAGGTCTTTGCCTACTACGCAAATCAGGCGGCCCTGCGCAAGCAGGCAGCGGGCTTCCCTGCCACGCTGAAGGAGCTTGCGGAGAAGAGAACCAGGCTCGAAGCCCAGTATGCCCCCCTCAGGCCGTCCCAGTTCAACGAGCGGATGGCCGCCCGCAACGGCCTCCACCAGGTGATGAGCGAGGCTAGCCGCCATGCGGTTTTCTGCCTAATCATCAATGATTTTACGCTTCAGAAGGAATTCGAGGCGCTCCACTTGGCCGTCATGCAGCGGATCGACGCCATTGACAGGGAAATGTCCGTCCAGCGCGAAACCGCGACGGAAGAAGCTCTGACGCTTGCCGAGGGAGCGGGGGACGACTACCGGGCCTACGAGGCGTCGCTGGATAAGCGGTTCAAACCGGTTGTGGATGATGCGATCAGCTTTCTGGACGACTACCGCCCCCTGGAACCCAGCGAGATCAGCTCGCTTCTGGCTGAAAACAATATGGAAGAGGCGGAACTCAGGATAGTTGCCTGGCAGGTTGAACAGGGAAAGCTCTTCGAAAAGGTTCAGGCAACATTCAACAAGGATTTTGCCGCCATTACGCAGGGGGACTCCCCTCCAGTGACGGAAACACCGATGTACCAGCGCTATCTGCGTAGGGGAGACCAGAACCCCGGAATCCGGGAGATGGTTCTTCATGATGCCACCAGGGAGCGGGACACCTACTGGCGCAATGCCGCCGCCAAGGCGGAGGACGCCTTCACCATCGCCTTCGGAACCGCCTCCCTTGCGTACAGCAGGGACCATCAGGAACTGTCCCAGGTCTTTGAATACTTCGCCACTGAAACCAAACGGATCCGGACAGCCGTAACCGAAAACATCGCCGCAATCCGCGCCATCAAGGGCCAGATCGCCGATCACGTCCTCGCCCTGTCGCCGGGCGCCAGCTACCGGAACAGAATCCTCGATAATTTTTCACTGGCGGACTTCGAGCCCGGTGCGACCATCGACGAAGCCGAGGCATACCTGCGGGACAACCGTCATGCCACCATCGGCAAAATAGATGATGCCGACGTCGCCATCAACACCGTTGCCTGGCAGATCCGGAAGCGCCGTGACCGGATCGCGGCCCCCATCGACCTCCTGAACGGCCATATCAGCGGGATCAACGCCTTTGCGGTCCTGGCGGAGAGGATCCGGAACGCGCAAAAACGTGCCGACGGATTCAAGCCCCTTGACGACCAGACCGTGGCCCTCTACAACGACCTGGCCGCATATCCGTCGGAACAGGCCGCCGAAGATGCCTCCTTCGCCGGGAGGACCGATCCCAAGGCGAATCCTCCCCGGAGCCTGACCTACACCACAACCGAAAAAAACTGGGATGGCGAATCGTGGACCACCAGGGAAGTGGAGAACATCAAGTTCCCCTCCGTTGTCAACCCCGCCTGGGGGAAAATCGACTACCGCAGGCACCTGGACTCCATCAAGGGGCTGCAAGGGATGAATCCGGCAGCCATGGAGGCCAGGGGACGAAAACTGATTGCGGAAATAGAGCAGGATCTCGCCAACCGCCAGCGGGACATCGACCATCTCACGGAACTGGAGCAGGAATTCACCGCCTGGTACGAGAAACAGTTGCGGGACAGCGTCATCGTGCAGGACAGCCAGTCCGGCCACTACGTCCCCCGCGGCGATCTCTACCCCGACCGCGTCACCGGCCACGCCATCGTCAACACCCCATACCCGCACTTCGCCCTGGCCGACGAACTCGCCAGGGAACCGAAACTCGCCAAGGCCGAGGAGAATCTAAAAAGGCTCAAGGTCCACCGGTTCATCCAGGATTCCATGCCCGCCACCAAGGCCATGCTGGCAACCCTCTTCACCAGCAAGGGCTTTTATCTCCCCGCAAAGGAAGACAACTTCCTGATCGGCAACACCCCGGTCTGGAAGAGCGACCTGGCAACGGCGCGCCGGATACTGGAACCGCTGAAACCCGATTCCGGCGACTATCGGAAGCAACTGGAGTTGGTGGAGAAACTGCTTCCCTTCACCATCGAGTTTCCCCCCCTCCCCACCGACAGGAAGGCACGCCGTTCCGAAGAAATTCAGCACACGATCGGGCGGTTCAAGGAAAATGCCGGGCTGCAGCATTTCGACTTCGAGCTGGGAAAGGAATTTGCGGCACTGCGCATCATGGTGCAGGAGCTGATCATCGGCAAAGGCCGCCTCATCGAGCAGGAGTCCCTGGCGGAAACCCAGGTCGCTAGCGGCCGGGAGCGTCTTGCGGAATTCCGGAAGACGTTTGATGCCATTGCCGCCGACACCGAGCGGTACCTGGCGCAAAAGACAGTGGAACAAGCCGACTACGACGGGATCAGCTCCCGGTACTGGGACCTGCGGAGCCGCTACGACGGAGACACCTTCGCCCAGGATTCGACTTTCACCGGACAACTGGCCGCCCACGAGGGAAAACTTGCTTCATTGCAGGGGATGACCATCGATCCCCGGCAGCGGGACACGGAACGGATCGAGGCTTTCTACGGCACCTTCAAGGCAGCCTACGAAAGCAAGAACGATTCAGGGCTCATGGGCTGCCTCGACGACGACTGGTCCGCCGGCGACGGAACCACCCTGGCCGACCTGCAGGACCACTTCCGCAACATGTTCAGCGTCTTCGACCAGATTCAGCTCACCATGAGCGGCTTGAGGATCGAGCGGAAAGGCACCGATGGCTACCTCGTTTCCTACGACCTGCTGATCGTGGGGAGCATCTATGCCGAAAACATCAGGCATGAGGAAAAATCCTCGGTTGCGGAAGAGGTTTCCATGGATTCTGCTGGGCAGGTAAGGATCTCCCGCACCTCCCGGGGGCGCTTCTGGTACGTGCGGTAGGCGGAAACCGCCGGAATCGGCGCAAACCGGGCGAATGAATGACACAGGGCCCCGCCGGACTGTTGCCGGCGGGGCCCTGCCATCGGGGTGCGGTGCGTCCTCAGAACCCGCGCAGGCTTTCCACCCGCGCAGCCAGGGCCGCGCCCCGGATCCGCTCCAGGGTGGCGGTCACCACCGCCACATCATTGTCGAAGGAGCCGTGGGCAAGGGGTATCAGCCCCTGGCCGTCCGAGACCTTTTCCCGCGTCTTGTCGTGGACCCGCACGGGCCCCATTCCCCCCATGAAATTCCGCCACGCGTCCACCTCGCCGGCTGCGCGCTGATTCCAGAGGTCGGACTGGCCGGGCACCGGGCGCCACGCCCCCTCCATGCCGAGGATCGGCATCTTGTGATAGTCCTCCAGGGCCCGGCTCACCAGGTAGAGGAGCGATTTGCCATAGGGGCCCACGGTGTCGGCGCGCTCCCGCTCGTCGCTCAGGATGTCGAAAAAGAGGCGGTTCCGATCCACCAGCCCCCGGTTGACTGCCGGCACGTAGTGGGCCAGGGCGAAGCCCACAGTGCAGGCCGGGGCGTAGAGGGAAATGCTGGCCGCGGGGATCTTTTTCTGCCCCATCCGGTCCAGAAGATGCCCGTGGAGGATGGAGCCGGCCGAATGCCCAACGAGATGGATCTCCACAGAGGGAATCTGTTTCTTGAGCTCGGCCAGGTGACCCGCCAGAAGCGTGAGCCCCGCCTCCTGGTCCGCCGCGGCCGCTGCATTCTGCTTCATCTGCATCCAGACCGGCTTCACGAGCAGGTTCTCGCTGGCCACCTCCACCGAGCGGTCCCGGGCCTCCTCCAGCCGGTTCTTGATATCGTCCCACCACCCCCGCGACGGGTCCTGCGCCGAGGGCTTGAAGAATTTCCCCACCGCATCTTCGAGCATGCCGGCAATGCTCTCGCCGAAGCCGGTCTTCCAGGTCACGAACAGGGGGTAGATGTCGTTGGCCAGGAAATAGGGGGCCATGACCCTGATCCGCTTGAGGGAAGCCTCCTCGTCGTTGAGCCCTCCGTGGGCATAAATGGCCAGCTTCGGCGCGCTCCTGCCCGACAGCCAGGCCAGCGGCAGGCGGTAGGCGGCCTCCTTCACGGCGCCGACGGCATCGGCCACGTCAAGGAACCGGTTGATGGGGCAACCGTCATTGCCGAGCACGACGGTATGCTCATAGGCCCGGGATTCGCTCAGGGGTTCAACCGCCGGATTCGCGTAGGTGAAGGGCTTTGAGGTGCTGCCCGAACTCCAGTACCAGGCCGCCTTGCCGTTGACCACCTCCTGGAGGGTCATGCTGCTCTTGGTGCGCCCCTCGCCGCTCACGAGCATGGGGGCGCCCAGGACCGCCACCCAGGCGTCGGAGCCATGCTGGATCCAGTCCTCGTAGGTCATGATGGCGAACCCCAGGTAGCCCCAGTCGGCTCCCCAGGAATTCTGCACGATGAACCCCTCCGGGGTGTAGCCCACCAGGGCGAAGGCGTGGCCGCCGGTCTCGCCGGGTTGCGTCCGGATCACCGGCAGGGTGGCGGAAGCATCCAGGAACCACCCCCTGTGGACCGCCGCCGACACGTAGACGGCCCCCACCTCGTTGATGGCCGCCTGCAGATCGGAGACCGAGTCCTTGTCAACCCGGTAATAGGCGCCCAGGGGCCTCTGGGCCGCGTCCTGCTGCCACCCCTCCTTGGGAGGCACGAACTTCTGCCTGTAGGGCCAGAGCGGGTCGGTGCAGACCCCGTGGCGGTGCCACCCCTTCATGGCCCCACGGCAACTGGAGCCCTCGTAATCCTCGCCGGGCCACTCGTCATAGATCCGGGCCATGTGGTAGAGCATCCGCGGGCTCACCCGGGGGACCTTTCCCCCCTTGCGGCCGCGCTGTTTCACCTCTTCAAGGTGCTTGCGCCAGTTGAGGTAGTTGATGACCGCGGCCAGGCCGAAACCGGTGCAGGCCCCTTCGGCCCCCTGGTCGAGGACCAGCTTGTGGATCTTGGTGTAGTCGGCCAGAAAGGTGGTGATGAACGACGGATCGGGGTACTGGGGGGGAAGACTTACCAGCGGCGGAGCGTAGCGGCGGTCACGGTAGTCGACACGGTCGGGGCGGGCGTCGAAAATCCTTCCCTGGATTTCTCGCGTGGGCATGGCGGCCTCCTTGTCACCGGCGGGAATGGAACACCCTTATTTGACTGATGAAAGTCTGCCACACTTTTCCAGCGTGACAAGGAGGACGAGCTGTTTTTACGGGCGGCCGGGCCGGTTCCGGGGACCCACGGCCAGCAGCGCGAGACCGCCGAAAATGAGCAGGATGCCACCGAGCGAGGTAAGGGTAAGACGCTCGCCCACCACGGTCACGCCGAGGATGGTGGCGGTGAGCGGTTCGGCCAGGGAGAGGGTCACGGCGCTTGCCACCGGCACGGTTTGGAGTCCCCGGGCGAAAAGGCGGTAGGAAAGGGCCGTGGCAATGAGCCCCAGGTGAAGGACCACCACGGCGCCGCGCACCGAAGGGAGCCAGGAGAGGTCGGCCCCCACCAGAAGCGGCGCCAGGAACAGCGCCCCGAGACAGAACGCCACGGCGATGACCGCGTCCGGGGAGCGGCCGGCCAGAAGCGCTTTGATCGCCAGGGTATAGGCCGCATAGGAGAGCCCCGCGCCCAGGGCCAGGACAATGCCCAGCGGATTGACGCTCACCTCTCCGCCGGTGGCCAGGAGCAGGGAACAGCCGGCCACGGCAAGCGCGGTGGCACCGGCCCAGCGCCGCCCAGGCCGCTCGCCGAGCACCAGGAATGCCAGAATCCCGGCCATGACCGGCGAGCTGCCGATGCCCACCATGGTACCCACCGCCACCCCTGTCGTCTTGACCGCCGCGAAAAAGGTCAACTGGTAGGACGCGATGCAGCCCCCCGCGCAGAGCGTGGGGATGAGGGGCCAGCGCATGCCCTTCGTGAACCCGCCCCGGGCCACGGCCAGGAGCAGGAGTGCCAGTCCCCCCACCGCCAGCCGGAGGGCGCCGATGGTCATGGGATTGGCCCCCACCGGAGCGAGGGCCTGGGATGTGCCGGTGGTCCCCCACAGGACCGCCGCCCCCAGGATGAACCACGCCCCTCCCCTGCCCGCTTGTGCCATGCCGCTACCGCCCATGCCATGCCTCCCTGTTGTTCCCGTCTGCTGCCATACCTCTGTGCCGCGTCACTTTGCCCTGGCCAGGGCCACCACGGCGCCCAGCACCAGGGCGGCACCCGCCAGTTGCACGCCCCCCAGGGATTCGCCCAGGATCAGCGCCGCCAGGACCAGGGTCACCACCGGCTCAAGCGTTGAGAGGGTCGCCGCGTCGGCGGCCCCCAGGCGCTGCATGCCGGCGAAGAAGCCGACCATGGCCACCACGGTGGAAAAAAGGGCTATTCCGGCCACGGCTCCCCAGCCGGCCAGCCCCGTGGGCCAGTGGGGCCCCTGCCAGATCACGGCACAGCCGTAGACCGTGGCCGCCGCAAGCATGATGACGGTTGCCGCCGGAATGGCGCCGGTGCGGCGGGACACCTGCTCCCCCACGAGGATGTAGCCCGTATAGATGACTGCCGCGCCGGCGCCGAACACTATCCCGGACAGGCTGCCGGTCAGGCCGTCGGCCACGGTCAGCAGGATGCCGACGAGGGAGGCCGCCACGGCCGCAACCTTGAGGGGCGTCAGCCGCTGGCGGCCCAGGGCCGCCGAGGCCAGGGTCACCAGGGCCGGGTAGAGGTAGAGCAGGAGCGCCGTGAGCCCGGCGGATGCATGGCGCAGGGACGTGAAATAACAGAAAGCCTGGCCCACGTAGCCGATGGCGCCCATGCCGACCAGTATCCAAAAATCGCGGCCCCGGGGCCAGGACAGGCGCAGGACGGGCATCAGGGCCGCCATGAGCACCCCCGCCACCAGGAACCGCAGGAAGAGAACCACGGCGGTGGAGGCGCCCGAGGCAAACGCCACCTTGCCGAAGATGCCCAGGGCGCCGAACCCGACGGCCGATGCCGCCACAAAGGCCGCCCCGGCCAGGCGGGGGCCGGCGAGAGCGTGCCTGGCGCGGTCCTGCCGGGCAGTGTGCGACGATTCGAACGCCATGCGTTCCTGTTCCTTTCCCGGCCGCCCCCTGTCGCGGGGCCGGCCGCAAATGCCGCATAGTACACGAATGCGGCGGTTCTGTCCTCAATTTTGAGCACAGGGCTCCACGGCTCTTCACCCTGCCTTTATATTTTGCCATTGACATTCGATTTCAATTAAATAAAATAGAATCAAAGACACTGATCTCCATGAAAGGGGTGTTGAGTCATGAGACGCCAGACTGAACTCAAGACCGTTCACAGAAGTGATACGGACAGGATGCAGACGGTGAAAAGATCGACCAGAAGCGGCTCCTCAACGGGCAGAAACATGTCGATGGCAGCTCCCCGCGAGAGCATGCCCGTGGCCTCAACCGTAACGAACCCGTTCCGCGAAATGGAGCGGTGGTTCGAGGAATCCCTGAACCGCCCCTTCTTCGGCATGAACTGGGTTCCCTTCCGCAACCTGATCAACGACCTGGGGAATAGCGGCGAACTGATGCCCGCCGTGGACATGTTCGAAGAAGGGGAACACCTGGTGGTGAAAGCCGAACTGCCGGGCATTCCACGGGATGATCTGAACCTGCGGATAGTGGATGGCAACCTGATCATTTCGGGCGAAAAGAGGTCCGGGGAAACGGTCGAGCGGAGCAACTACCTGCGGCTCGAACGGCACCACGGCTCCTTCACGCGGACACTGAGACTGCCCGATGGCCTCGATACCGAGCACATCAGGGCCAGTTTCAGGGACGGAATTCTGGATGTCCGCATCCCGAAGACCGAAAGCACCGTCCGGCAGATCACCGTGGAATGACCACCCGGCATCACCACCGCAGCACAAAGGGGAAGCCCGAAGCTTCCCCTTTTCGCGTCTCTTTCCTTGCCATCCCCGCCCCGTGACCGTACAATGCCTCCGCACCCCATCAGCGCCCCGGAGGAATCCATGTCGAACCTCGTCCTTTTTCTCCTCATGATGTGCGGCGGCGTGTTCATCGCCGTCCAGCCATCCATCAACGCCCGGCTGGCCCAGAAGACGGGCGTGATCGAGAGCTCCACCGTTTCCTTCGCGGTGGGGGCCCTGGCGCTCCTGGTCGTGAGCACCATGGTGGGAAAGGGGAGCCTGCGCGGCGTTGCCTCGGCCAACTGGTGGGAGCTGACCGGCGGGCTGTGCGGAGCCTTCTACGTCACCCTGATCATTTTCGCGGTCCCCCGCATCGGCACGGCCGCGGCCATGGCGGCCACCATCGCCGCCCAGTTGGCCACCGGCCTGCTGCTTGACCACTACCGGCTCTTCGGCTACCAGGGAGCCCCCTTCGACCTGAAGCGGGGCATCGGCGTGGTGCTCCTGCTGATCGGCGCGGCGCTGGTGTTCCGGCGCTAAACCCGGCCGGGGAGTCCCTGCCATGGAACCGAACAGCCGCGACATTGCCGGCATCCGCACCGTCGCCCTCTTCGAGGGGGCCAAGGGAGCCCTTGTCATTGCCGCGGGCCTGGGTCTGCTCGCCCTGATCCACCACGATGTCCAGGCCCTGGCCGAGGAGATCGTCTCCCTTTTCCACCTGAACCCGGCAAGCCGGATCCCGCGCATCTTCCTGGAAGCGGCGGACGCGGCCAGCGACGGGCGGCTGCGGCTGCTGGCGCTGGGTGCCTTCGGCTATGCCAGTCTGCGCTTCACCGAGGCCTGGGGGCTCTGGCGGGCCCGGCCCTGGGCCGAATGGCTCGGCATCGTTTCGGGCGGCATCTACCTTCCCCTCGAAGTCTATGAACTCGTTGTCTCCATCTCTGCCGTCAAAATCGGCACCTTCCTCGTGAACCTCATCGTGGTGGCCGTGCTGGTGCGGGCGCGAATCCGGGCACGCAGGTAACGCATGGTACGCTAGCCGTAGGGGTCGCCACCCTCCCGCACCGGTGCCGGCCCTTGAACGTCCCTGAGCGGCGTCCGGTCTTTCACCGCAAAGACATCTATTCCGGCCTTCCCCTCCACCGGACAGACGTTCTCGCAGATCCCGCAGCCGTTGCACAGGTCATCCACCACGTAGGGAACCAGCAGTTCCACCTGCCGCCCCTGGTCGTCCGTGTCCAGAACCCGGCGCGAGCGGATCGCCTTGGCGGGAATGGGACAGTGCTCCTCGCACACGATGCAGTTGACCTTCTTGGCAAAGGGGAGGCAATGGTTGCGGTCGAACACGGCCTTGCCGATGACTTCGCGCTTCTTGGCCGGCACCGGCAGGTTCGGGATGGCGCCGGTGGGGCAGACCTGCCCGCAGAGGGTGCAGTTGTATTCGCAGTAGCCGAGCCTGGGGATCAGTACCGGCGTGTAGACCCCCTCCACCCCGGCCTGCAGTGCCGCCGGATAGAGGGCGCTCCGCAGGCAGACCTTCATGCACTCCCCGCACCGGACGCACGCGGCGAGGAATGCCCCCTCGTCCCGCACCCCCGGCGGACGGAGCATGCGCGCCTGTGCCGCGGGATCGCGGAAACGGAAAAACCTGGCCGCCAGGAGCCCGCCGACAACGCCTCCCAGCAGAACCCTGCGCTGCGGCAGAAGCGGCCCCTCCCCGGCCAGGGGCGAACCGGGCAGGAAGCGGACCCGGGCCGAGGGGCACCGCACCGCGCACTCCATGCAGAGGATGCACTCTTCCTTCTGGAGGATCTCCCGGTCGAAGGAGGTGGGACAGAGCCCGCTGCAGGCGCGGCAATCAGCGCAGAGCTTTTCGGGGCTGCGGTTGAACGGAGAAAAGCGGGCGCTAAGCCCCAGAAGGGTGCCCAAGGGGCAGAGACGGCGGCACCAGCAGCGGGACTCGAATGCTTCCAGCCCGATCACTCCCGCCAGGATGAGGGCGGAAAGGAAGGCCAGGGGATAGGCGGCCTCCCGGAACGGCAGGACATGATCGCGGATCAGGGCATAGCCCGGAGCCAGCAGGTCTCGCCCTTCCCCCAGCACCCGGTAGAGCCCGACCCAGGCGCCGCGGGTCGTATCGCCCAGGAGGGGATGGAGGGAGAATGCGAGACCCCGCACGAGGATGGCCAGAGGATCCAGCAACCCGGCCAGGTTGATGCCGGCCAGGGCCGCGCCGAGCAGGGGAAGGAACACCCAGTATTTGGCATTTCCCGTGAGGAGGGAGGGCGCGCCCCGCCGGCGGAACCGGCTGCCGAGGAGATCGAGGATGGTGCCGAGGGGACAGACCCAGCCGCAGAAAAAGCGCCCCAGAAGCGCCGTGGCAACCAGGAGCAGCACCGCCGGAAGCAGCAGCCAAGTGAATGTCTTTGCCGCCAGGAGATACGTTGCCGCCACCAACGGGTCAGCCCGGAACAAGGCGTTCACCGCCCCATTGATCTCGTCCCTGCCCCGGTATTCGGTGTTGACGAAGAGGACCAGGAAGAGGAGCAGAAACAGGAGCTGGCTGATCCGCGCCGAGGTGATCCGTTTCATGGGAGTCTCATGTCTCAGGCCGTGACGATGCGGACCCGCTTCAGGTTCATCTCGCCGAGCCCCCGCTTGTGGGCCGCCACGGTGACCGGAATATCCTCGGGCTTGAGACCGAACAGGGTGGTGGCGTAGGCATCGGCGGCCACGATGTCCGTGGAGGCGATGACCGTATCCATCACCTTCACGTCGGCCGGGCTCCCCCCCTGGGGTCCGTGATCGGTCAGGATGCGGGTGGCGTCGATGACCGTCAGGTGGCTTTTGAGCACGCTGTTGATGTCGGCCAGGGCATCATCCAGGTGGCGATGAATGCTTCCCCGGTTTCCCCCCATGACCCCCATCACGTTCTTGAGCCCCAGGGTCAGGCGGGACAGGCCGTGGTGCTTGGCCACCGGCACGTTGATGAAGACATCGGCCGAGAGCGCTTCGTCGTAAAGTTCCCACGCCGGGAGCACGGCCCCCTTGATGGGGACCCGCCGGAACCGCTCGTTTTCGATGATTTTCAGCTCCACCCCCTTCATCCCCTTGAGGGCATCGCTGATGCCGCTCTGGACATAGCAGCGGCGCTCGTCGTTGCAGGTCCGGTCAAAGACCTTGACCCGCTTCGCTCCGGCGGCCAGGGCCTCCTCGGCCAGGGCGCGCACCACCAGCGGGTGGGTATTGGCTGCCTGGGCAGGGGTCCGGTCCCACCCCATGTTGGGCTTCAGGACCACCACATCCCCCGGTTTCACGAACCGCTTCATACCGCCCAGAAGCGCAAGGGCGCTCCGGGTCGTGCGGGCATAGTCCTTTCCCCGCGCCACCGCCACCGTCGGCTGCGGCGCCGCGAACAGCCGCCGGAATGCCCCTTCGGCAAAGAGGGACGACAGTCCCACGAGCTTCAGAAACGTGCGTCGTTCCATGGTTTCCTCCCCGGCTTGACATAGAATTCACGCTTTCCAAGGATACCATAGAGACGGCAGCGCTCCAGGAAAAACTAGCCGGCAGACTGCTCCAGCAGCGTTGCCAGCATCTCCACCCGGGGCATGGCGATGCCCCGTTGGCTGCCGTAGGCAAGGGGCGTCCGGAAGATGGCCCCGATCTCCAGGGGCCTCCCCTCTTCCCGGTCGATCTGCATGGAGGGTTTGTATTCGCCCATCCTGTCGGTGAATTCCAGCATGCTGTCCGCGTATGCCGGGGCTATGGGCACGGTCAACCCCTGGGCATTGGCCGCGGCGATCACCTCATGCATGATCTCCCGCACTAGGGTGCGGCTCGCATCCCGCGCCAGGAGCAAGTTGACCGGCTGCTGCAGCAGGGCGCACAGGCCGTTGAACGGAATGTTCCAGACCAGCTTCTCCCAGCGGGCCCGCTTCAGGTCGCCGGTTGCACGGCACTCCACTCCTGCCCGCACGAACAGGGCGGCCAGCGCCTCGGTCCATTCCCGGTCGCGGGGAAGAAAGTCGCCCAGGGTAATCCGGCCCGCACCAAGGTGGTGCACCTCTCCCGGCTCACCCCGGTTGGAACAGAGAAAGGCCACCCCGCCGATGACCCGCTCAGGGCCGAACAGGGCGGCCAGTGCCTCTTCGTTCCCCAACCCGTTCTGAAGGGTCAGGATCCGGGTTTCCGCCCCCACGAGGGGACGGATCAACTCCTCATACCGGTCGTTGGCAAAGGTCTTGAGTCCCACCAGAACCAGGTCTGCGGGGCCGATCTCATCAGGAGTCCGGTATCCTTTCACGCGGGGGAGGGCAAAATCACCGTCAGTGGAGAATACGTTGAGGCCGTTGCGAACGATTGCCTCGAAATCGCGGCGGAGAAGGAAATGCACGTCTTCCCCCGCCCGCTGCAGCAGCGCGCCGTAGTAGAGCCCCAGGGCTCCGGCGCCGACAATGGTTATTTTCATCAGAACGACTCCAGGGAACGGGTTTGTCGGGCACGGCGGCCAATGGTCCGCAGATGGCCAGTAATCTACTGGGAAATTCCAATATTGAACGATTTTTTCCAACATTCCCAAACGAATTCAATAACCGCATAGAAAGACATTCTGACATTGCGAGATCATCGATCCTGACATCAGGTTAGGGTGTAGCTCAAATTGACATTAATTCACGGGCGAAGCAGAATTTTCCCCTTGCGTGCTGACTGAAGGCTTGCTGCTATAGCTGTTTTTACTTCTGTCATTGGATAGATAGCTTCTACTGGTAACCTCAATTTCTGTTCCTCTGCCAAACTAATTAGTTCCTTCATCATATGTTCTCTTTTATCTCTGACCATAGACTGATTGATTTTCTTTTGCCAAAAACCCTTTACTGTAATCTGCTTGAAAGCAATATCCCCAGCAGGGATGTGCATCGGCTCCCCAGACATCGATCCAAAGGAAATCAGCAAACCGTTTTCTCCCAATACAGAGAGCAATGCCTGACTGGCTGCTCCACCAATTGAATCAATCGCATAGCTAAT
Organism: Geobacter sp. PheSNFMC; assembly: GCF_059620965.1. Lineage (NCBI taxonomy): Bacteria > Pseudomonadati > Thermodesulfobacteriota > Desulfuromonadia > Geobacterales > Geobacteraceae > Geobacter > Geobacter sp. PheSNFMC. The sequence goes on along the minus strand of NZ_JCAMRN010000029.1, from coordinate 20,127 downwards.
GGAGGTTTTGCCTGTCAAATCACGTACGTATTGTGGCCAGTTCTGATTGGAAGTAGAAACTACATTTTCAATTCCGAGTGCCTTCAGTTCTTTTTCAGATGCTTCACTGCGTACAAGACTGATGGTTTTGACTCCATGTTCTTTTGCAAGAGCGGATAAGGCTTTTCCAATAGCCCCTCCCGCTGCATTTTGAATGATCCATTGTCCTGGTTTAGCATCCAAAAACTCGAGTAACATGAGCGCACTAAATGGCATGGAACTCAGCTGTGCCCCGACTTCATCATCAATAGAGTCGGGAACAACCGTCAATATATCCTCCGGAGCCAGGAAATACTCCGCCCACACGCCCATTATTGGAGAACCTACTACACGCTGGCCTGGCTTCAGATTCTGCACGCCCTCCCCAACAGCATCAACGATACCCAGCGCCTCACTCCCCCCAATCGCGGGTAAATTTGGCTTGTATCCATAAGTTCCACGTATTGTCCATATATCGTGGTTGTGGATAGGAGACATAATTGTTTTGACTCGAACCTGATTAAAATCCGGAACAGGGAGCGAAGCCTCTTCCACGTTAATAACCTGAGAAGGCTCACCGAATTGATGGTATACAGATGCATGCATAAGAAATATCTCCTCAAATTGTTTCGAGCAAAGTCTTTTTGGGCATAGCGGTCAACATGTCTTTATTGATTTGGATCGGGAAAATATGCGTCTGCTGCTTATCGTGACGCCTTAATGATCTAGCTACACTCTAAATCTACCAGGCAGGGTCAATAAATTACGAGAATATTATCGGACTTTATTTTTCTCTGCCCACTTCATCACTTTGCGATGCGTCGTAATAGATCACTGTCTGGGTCCGCAAAAAGTGCATTGAGAATCTCAAAATGATTGACACCCGGAATCTCTTTCATGGAAACTTTGTGGTGGCAGTCCTGCAGCCTGGCACTGTAATGCTGAGATTGCTCTTTAAGCTCAGGCTGCTCATTACCGCCGTAATAGAGATAAAGCGGCAACGAGGCAGCGTTTGCAGTGTGAATATTATTGACAGGGCTTAAATTGATGATTTCGTTCGCATTCAACTGCAAGGCCGTGCCAATTTTCTTCGTCGGAGCAATAGGTGCCAGATCAAACAGACCGCTGATAGGGAAAACTGCCTTATTGACCACAGGATGGTCTTTCCAGACTGCCGCAAGATGCCCCCCTGCAGAGTGCCCAGCCAAATAGACAGGTTTTTCAGATGCAGCGTTAGTCTGCAAATATTTTTGTACAGCATCCAATGCCCTGCCAACTTCGTTGACCAGAGCAGTCATGCCAACGCGTGGAATGGTTTTACCATCCACTGTATTTTCTTTGGTCAGGTCATATTCAATCAAGATCAGGTCAATATTCTGCTCAAGCAATTTTTCGCCGACAAAAGCATAAGAATCTTTGACTTCCCCTTGCCAGTAGCCGCCATGAATGAAAATAAAAAAACCTTGAGTATCTGCTTCACTGAATTTTGGATTATGAAAATGATCAAATGTTTCTCTAACGCCAAGTCCATACGGAATATTTTTTTTCAACAGATAGTTATCATAGATAACCTTACTTTTTTTCTTGAAGGAATCTGTTTCACTTTTGGCTTTGTCTAAGCCAATATAGTTCAATGTGTCGTAAGCTTCTATCATGTGTTTCTCTTTTTGAGTTGGCGCATCAGTCTGTGCCAACACGTGGGAAGCCATTGCCATTGAGATGGCAACAGCCAGTACGGGGAATCGCTTTTTCATGATCTTCAAGAATTTTCCCTAATCCAAGTTTCGATGTTTTCTTTCCCTAATGGCGTAGCCCCATATTTCAGATTTGGTTTGAAAGCAGAATAGCGAATGGGGGTGGAAAAATAAACCGTTTTGCCAAAATCACTGTCAAGATGCCCAAGCTCAGAAGCATCAACTGATTTGGGAGGCAAAGGTAAGCCCTGTATATCACTCTCAGAATAAAGGCCAATATCCTGTGTCCACATGGATATCCTTGCCAGATCGACATGCACATGATAGCTGCCGCCATCAATCGTTCTTCTGCGCAACGCCTCCATTACGCCTGCTGTACCCAATACGGCCGCCAGAGAATCGTTCAATAAATAGGAAGGTGGCAGTTTCGGATGATCTTTTCCGCACTCCTTAATTGCCATACCCGTTGCAGATGATGCCAGTTGATCAAACCCTCCCCAGTGACGCCAATCGCCCTCAAGCCCCCATGCACGGTAGTCCAATATGACCAATCCTGGGCGCTTTGCCACCAAAGACTTAGGTGAAAGTCCTTTTTTCTTACTCGTCAGGCATCGGGTAGAGTGCCACATAAACGCCGCCATGGAAACAACTCCGTAGCAGAGGCGCGGAAAGGGCCGCAGCAGCCACGGCCCTGCCCGTGCGGCGGGTCGCCGGCTCTGCCGCACGGGCCATCCTGGTAGCGGCGTTCAAGGCGGGATCCGTGGATGTGCCGGTTGCTTTCCCCAGGACGCCAGCCACCCGGGATCGGCATCACATATGATTCGATGGTACATCATATCGTGCAGCTTGGCGCGCCCGGCAGGCTTACGCCATCGTCCCGATGGTCTTGCGGAAGCGTGCCAGAGACACGGCAAACAGCACCGCGCCAATCAGGGCAAGGGAGACGAACTGGGGCCAGACCACGGAAATCCCGGCACCCCGGTAGAGGATTGCCTGGGCAAGCATGACGAAATGGGTATTGGGGGCTGCCAGCATCACGGCCTGAACAAAGCCGGGCATGCTCTCCCGGGGGGTCGTCCCACCCGAAAGGATCTGCAGCGGCAGCAGGATCAGCATCACCAGGAGCCCGAACTGGGGCATGGAGCGGGCCAGGGTGCCGAGGAAAATCCCCAGGGAAGTGGTGGCGAACAGGTGCAGGGCCGTACCGGCCAGGAACAGGAGGATGGAGCCCTCGACAGGAACCTTCAGGAGCCCCTGGACCACGAACAGGAGTGAACAGGCCGTTGCGGCGAGTACCACCAGGGCCATGGCCCACACCTTGCCCGTCATGATCTCGAAGGGAGTTACCGGCATGGCCAGGAGGTGCTCGACCGTGCCGTGCTCCCGCTCGCGGAGGAGCGCCGCCCCGGTGAGAATTATCGAAAGCATGGTCACGTTGTCGATGACCTTCATGACCCCCCCGAACCACGATTTGTTCAACTCCGGGTTGAACCGCGCCCGCAGTGCCAGATCCACCGCAGGGGCATGGTTCGAGCGGTATCTTTGGAGGAAACTCGCGATCTCGCCGTTGACAATGGTCTGAATGTGGCCGCTGCCGGTAAAGGCCTGGCTCATGCGGGTGGCATCCACGTTGAGTTGGATCGCGGGGGAGCGGCCGGCCAGCACGTCGCGCTGGAAATCCGGTGGAATATCAACGGCAAAGGTATCGATACCGGCATCCATCCGGGCGTCCATCTCGGCTCGGCCGATGAGGACAGGCGGGACGAACTGGGGGGGATAGAACGCATCGACGATGCGTCGCGAGAGTTGGGAGTGGTCCTCGTCCACAATGGCGATGGGAGCGTTGTGGAGGGTTTCGGGCATGGCCGTGGCACCGGAGTAGATGGCAAAGGTAAAGGCATAGACGATCAGGACGAGCATGATGGGATCCCGCAGCAGGCTGCGGAGCTCTTTGATGCCGAGATGGAGAATGTTTGCAGGCCGCATGGTCAGTGCTCCTGTTTCCTGAGCAATGCTCCCCCGAGGCCGGTCAGGATGGGGACGGCCAGTGCCAGGGAAAGGAATGAGGAGTGGAGGTCATGGAAATCGAGCCCTTTTGAAAAGGTGCCCCGGGCGATGGTCAGGAAATGGGTGGTGGGGTACGCCCTGCCGATCATGGCCCCTGCCCCTTCGAGGGAGGAAACCGGGTCGATCATGCCGGAGAACTGGACCGCAGGCAGGAGGGTCAGGAGCGCCGTTCCGAAGAGGGCCGCGATCTGGCTCCGCATGAAGGTGGAGATCACCAGTCCCAGGGCGGTGGCGGCGGTTACGTAGAGGAACGCGGCCGTGGCAAGGGTTGGGAAGCTCCCCTTCAGGGGAACCTGGAACACGAAGACGGCCAGGGCGGTGAGGAGGAGAAAGTTGAGCATGGCCAGTGCCACGTATGGACCCTGCTTGCCGAGGAGGAATTCCAGCCGGGTGACCGGAGTGACGTAGAGATTGACGATGGAGCCCAGCTCCTTTTCCCGCACCACGGACAGAGCGGTCAGCATGGCCGGAATCATCATGAGCAGCAGCGGAATGACCGCCGGCACCATGGCCGGCAGGCTTTTCACGTCGGGGTTGTAGCGGAAGCGCGTCTCAATGGTGGCAGCCCCGGTCCCGGAGAGAGCCGTGGCATGCTCCCGGGCCAGGACCGACAGCCACTGCGCATGCATCCCCTGCACGTAGCCGCGCACCGTCTCGGCACGGGTGGGCATGGCGCCGTCGATCCAGGCCCCCACCGTCACCGGAGCCCCCCTGCGCAGGTCACGGCCGAAGCCGGGGGGGATCTCGATGGCCAGGCTGATCTCGCCGGCCCGCATGCGCCGGTCCAGGTCGCCATAGTCGATGATGGGAGGACGTTCGTTGAAGTAACGGGAACCGGCGAGATTAAGGGCGTAATCGCGGCTGAGGGTGGTCTGGTCCCGGTCGAGGACCGCGAAGGAAAGATTCTCCACGTCCAGGTTGATGCCGTATCCTATGACGAGCATGAGGATAACGCTCCCCAGGAGCGCCAGGGTCAGGCGGATCGGATCCCGGCGCAGTTCCAATGCCTCGCGCCGGGTGTAGCTGAACAGGCGGCGCAGGCTGAAGAAGCCGCCCCCTTCGGGTCCTCCCTCCCTGGCCGGACCGAGGTCAGAGGGAGCGCGCGGTTGAGGGGAAAGGGCGTGCTCTTGCAGAGGCGGCGCCATGGCATCGGAGTCCGTGGCCGCCTCCTCAAGGTAGCCGATGAAGGCCTCTTCCAGGCTCGCTGCCCCCCGTCTTTCGATCAGGGCAGCCGGGGTGTCGCTCACCAGCACCCGCCCCGCGTGCATCAACGAGATGCGGTCGCAACGCTCGGCCTCGTTCATGAAGTGGGTTGAGATGAAGATGGTGACCCCGTCCCGGCGCGCCAGGTCGAGCATGATATGCCAGAACGCATCGCGGGCCACCGGATCGACCCCCGAGGTGGGCTCGTCCAGAATCAGCATCTCCGGGCCGTGGATCATGGCCACCGCCAGGGAAAGCCGCTGGCGCTGCCCCAGGGGCAGGGCATCGGGGAGGCTCTCCATCACCTCCACCAAACCGAATCGCTCCGCCATCTCCTTCACCCGGGCCGGGATCCCCTTTTCCGGCAGCCTGAAGAGACGGGCGTGGAGCACCAGGTTCTGCCGCACCGTCAGTTCGCCGTAAAGGGAGAAAGACTGGGTCATGTAGCCGACCCGGCGGCGGGTATCGATGTCCTGGGAGTCCACGGGACGGCCGAAGAGCCACGCCTCCCCTTCGCTGGCCGGCAGGAGGCCGGTCAGCATCTTCATGGTGGTCGTTTTGCCGCAGCCGTTGGAGCCCAGGAAGCCGAAGATCTCCCCCCGCCCGATGCGGAAGCTCACGTGGTCGACGGCCGTGAACTCGCCAAAGCGCATGGTAAGGCCATGGGCCTCGATGGCTGCCTCGGCGGAAACGTCGGTTTCCCGGGGAAAAACCTCTACCGGCCGATGACCTTCCCGCTGGGATGGGGGAAGAAGGGCGATGAACGCCTCTTCCAGGGCGGCAGTGCCGGTTTGGGCCAGAAGTTCGGCCGGAGAGCCCGTGGCCAGGACTCGCCCCCCGTTCATGGCCACCAGCCAGTCGAAACGTGCCGCTTCTTCCATGTAGGCGGTGGCCACCAGCACGCTCATCCCTGGCCGTTTGGCGCGGATGCGGTCGATGAGCTCCCAGAATTGGCGGCGCGACAGGGGGTCGACGCCGGTGGTGGGCTCGTCCAGGACCAGAAGATCAGGGTCGTGAATCAGGGCGCAGCACAGACCCAGCTTCTGCTTCATGCCACCGGACAGTTTGCCCGCCGGCCGATCGGAAAAAGGCTCAAGGCCCGTTGCCCGCAACAGCTCAAGGATGCGGCGCTCCCGCTCCCGGCGGCCGTGGCCGAAAAGGCGGGCGAAGAAATCGGCATTCTCGAAGACCGACAGGGTGGGATAGAGATTCCTGCCGAGCCCCTGGGGCATGAAGGCCACCCGGGGGCAGACTGTGCGCCGGTGGCCACGGTCGGCCATGCTCCCCCCGAGCACCTCCACGGCACCGGACTGGACCGCCCGGGAACCGGCGATGAGCGAGAAGAGGCTCGATTTACCCACCCCGTCGGGGCCGATGAATCCGACCATGCAGCCGGCGGGGAGATCAAGGGAGATATTCTCAAGCGCCGGGGTCTTGCCGTAACGGAGACCGACCCCCTTCAGCCGGACCACGGGGGGCTGCTCGGCGGCTGCCGGTTCCCGCGCGTTCATTGTACGAGTCCCGTTGTCAGGCGTTCCGGCCACGGGGTAGCGGTGTCGAGCCGCACGTAGGCCATGCCGGGGAGGCCGGTCTTAACCCGGGTGATGTGCTTTTTGAGGAGCTCCACAGGGATCTGGGCCCGGACGCGGAACATCAGCTTCTCCCGTTCACTGGCCGTTTCCACGGTCTTGGGGGTGAACTGGGCCACGTCGGAAACAAACGACACCCTGGCGGGAATCACGTACCGGGGAGCGGCATCCAGTACCAGCCGCACCTCGGTTCCGAGCGCAACCTTGCCTGCCGCAGCAGTGGGCAGGAAAAACGTCATGTAAACGTCGCTCAGATCGACAAGACTGAGAACCCGTCCGCCGGCGCCGACCACCTCGCCCACCTGGGCGACCTTGTACTGGACCCGGCCATCACGGGGGGCCTTGAGGGCGCTGTCCCTGATATCCGCCTGGATCCGCTCAATGGTGGCCCGGGCGGCGTCGACCATGGACCCCGCCCCCACCACCCGGGTGCGGGCCGTTGCAATGGCAGCCTCGGCGGCGGCAACCTGGGCCCGGGCCGAACTTACGGCGGCTGCGGCGCTTTGGAATCCCGTATAGTCATCATCGGTTTCCTGCTGGGACATGGCTCCTTTTGCTGCAAGCTCAGCGGAACGTTCCCACCGTTTGCGGGCATTGACGAGCTCGGCCTCCCGCTGCCCGACCACCGCCACAGTCGCCGCCTTCTCGCTTTCCCTCTGGGCCAGTTGGCTGCGCTCCGTGGCGATGGCGGTCTGCGTCTGGCGATAATATGCCTCGGCCTCGCGGAGCTGGGCTTCAAGGACTTCCGTGTCCATAACCGCCACCACCTGGCCGGCGGTGACGAAATCCCCCTCGCGCACCAGTATCTCCCTGACCCGGCCGGCAGCCTTGGCGGCCACATCTATCTCCACCGCCTCGATGCGGCCGTTGCCGCCGACCAGCCCCTTGTCCCTGTTGCTCCCGCCGAATTTCTGCCACGCGGCAAAACCCAGGGCCGCCAGCGCCAGCACCACGGCGATCCGAATCAGCAATCTTCTCCATTGACCGGCCATGAGAAACTCCTTTCTCTGCTCCAGGAAGCCGGGAGGCTCAGTGCCTGAGCAGAAGGTAAATCAGGTTGATGGGCCAATTGGGGTGCGGCTCTCTGGTTAACACATACAGGGCCGCCATCACGGCGAGCAGCGCAATAAATACATAGAGAGCTATCCTGACTGGTTTCACGGCATCTCCTTTCACATTTCAGGTAGTACATGGCCTCTCCGATCGCCTCGGTCACTTCCCCACAGCATCGGCCACGGTTCCGACTTCCGTGGCAATCCGCCGGCTCAGGCCGGCAAGGGTGACGGCCTCCCCCAGCTCCGTCAGTTGGCCACGTCGTCCTCCCGCTTCATGGTGTACAGCATCCGGAGCAATTCGTACTCGAACGGCGAACCGGTCTGGCGATAGCGGAACGGTATCCGGTGCCGCCTGTCCACGGCGGAGGTGCCGGTGTAGGCCGCGGTAATGGCGGCATTGTCGACCCAGGCAGCGGGACCGGCCAGAGTGAAGGCTGCCGAGTCCACGGCAAGGCCGGTTGTGTCCCGGACATTGGATGGCCCCAGGACCGGAAGGACGAGATATGAGCCGTTCCCTACCCCGTAGCGGCCGAGGGTTTGGCCGAAATCCTCCGGCTGGCGCCTGAGGCCCCAGGCGCCGGCCGGATCCCAGAGCCCGGCAACGCCGACAGTGGAGTTGATGACGAAGCGGCTCACGGTGATACCGGCGGCCTTGAACTTGAGCTGCAGGAGGTTATTGGCGAGGTTGCCCACTTCGCCGATGTTGTCGATGGCACTGGAAACCCGTTCTTCGGCGTAATCGGGCATGATGGTTTCGTAGGTGCGGACAACGGGACGGAACAGGAACTCGTCGAAATAGTAGTTGAACCGGTATACTCCCCGGTTGAAACCTTCCAGGGAGTCGTCCACTTCAAACATCGGTGACATCCCCTCCTTGACCACATCCTCGTAGGTGCGCAGGGGCAAGGCGCCGGCGGGAACCGCCTGGGGAAGGCTACTGCATCCCGCCGCCGGCAGAAGGGCCGCAAGGATCACCAACAGGAGCTTGATTCTCGCAAGGACGGTGCCCATGGCTCACCTCTCCTTCCCGGCCAGAAAATCGATCATGAATGAGACCACGTCGGGGTGGAACATGTTTCCCATGTGGCCACCGGTGGGGAACAACCGGGCTCGTCCGCCAAAGACTCCCTGGAGGTAGTCGATATCTCCCGGAGCGAGAATGATATCGTCCTCGTTATGGATCAGCCCGACTTTGTCCGCGTTCCGCAGGTAGGCCTCCTGGGAACGGAGGCTCATGCGCGCCAGCAGAGCCTGACGGGTCAGGGACGGTTCGCGGTGCCGGCGGTTGGGAAAGAACCATTCGTCGAAATAGTCGGTGAAGCGCGTGTGCAACGAGACCGTGGCGTAGCGGGTGAGGGACGAGGTGGCGGTGAGCCTCGCATTTCTGGGGACGATATAGCCGCCACCGTTCATGACGTCGGCGGTGAAAATCATGTTGGCCGCACTCATGCGGAAAGAAAGGCCGATGAGTGCGGCAAGATTCTCCTCATTGGGAGGAAACCGCTTATAGGCGCTGTAGATGAAATCCCCGCTGAGACTTCCCGGCCCCACCTCCCTGCTGACGTGGGAAAATTCGGCAAAAACGCTGCGGAACCAGGCGTCGAACTGCTCCATCCCCTGCGGGACGTTCTCCACCAGCAGTTGATCCAGGGCCGCCACTGACTCATACAGGCTGACCGGAGGGTTGATGAGAAGAACCTTGCTGAAATTGAATCGTTTCTCCTCTTCGTCGAGCCGGGCGACAAACGCCGCGTTGAACGCGCCAAGGCTGTAGCCGGCAAGATCGAAGCCCGAAACGTCTATGGTATCCCGCACCGCGTCATAGGCCATCTCCATGACCCGGTAGAGATCCCGCGCGTCGTCGAGGGGATCCCCCGGGAGCCCCGACGAGGCGTTCACCACGAAATCCATATGGGTTGGCGACGTCAGGGAGATGACGTGGAACCCACCCTGGTACAGGGCGCTCCGGAGCTTTACCATGCGTGGGGTGTTGTGGCTGGCCCCGGTTCCGGCAATGATGAAGACCAGGGGTGCCCGATGGTTCTGGTAGGCCAGGGTGCAGACGAGACCATCTTCGTACCAGAAGGCCGGCGGGATCTCGCGGGCGGGAAACACCTTCAGGGTGAACTCCCGGGACGGGACCTTCTCGGGAAGCCTGACCTCGAAATTTCTCGGCAACTCCATGACGGTTGCCTCATAGGGATTTACGAAGGGATAAAAATATGACTGAGGCGCGGCCGCCGCGTTCGGAGCCAGGGGGAAACACGCCGCCAGGAAAAACAGGACGATGAACCGCTTCATGGTGTCCTCCGGAAAACGGTTTGTGGGCGCACCGCCCGCGGCTCAGGGGGCGGTGCCCGCCTCCCGGAAAAAGCGTTCGGCTCCGGGATGGAGGGGAATGACCGCGGCGTCGGCAGCCTCACGGGGAGAAAGGACCTGCAGGGACGGGTGCTGGCGCCTGAAAAGATCGAAGTTCGTCATGATATCCCGCACCAGGCGATAAACGGTTTCCTCCGCCATGTCGGAGCGGGTGAACAGTATCGACCGGATACCGATGGTCGGCACCACCCCGGCGTGCTCCAGCACCGGATAGGAACTGGTGGGAACCACCGCGGGCAGCAGAAGCGGGTTTTCGGCCGTCACCCGTTCGATCAGCGAGGTGTCGAGGGGCACGAGGACAACCTTCCGGGGGCCGGTGCTGGCCTCCATGACGGCAAGGTTCGGATGCGACACCGTATAAATGTAGGCGTCGATATCGTTCTTCTGCAGCAGTTCGGAGGCAAGCGAGGCGGGATGGGTCGAGATGACCACGTCTGAGGGAACGAGGCCGGAGAGACGGAGCAGGGTCACCGCATAGTCATGGTCGAAGGATCCCTCGGCACCGATGTTGACCCGCTTGCCCTTGAGGTCTCCCATCCGGCTGATACCGGCATCCGCTGCGGCGACGACTGTCACGGCTTCAACCGGAAGGCCGAGAACGGCTCGCAGGCCCGGTTGACTCTTTCCCGCCCATCTGCCGGCGCCCCGCGACGCATCCCGCAGTACGTCGTCCTGGGCTATCCCGAAGGCCGTTCTCCCCTCCGAGACGCTTTCCACATTGGCCACCGACCCCTGGGACGAAACGGTGGCGAGCCGCATGCCGTATTCGGCGCTGCGCCGGTTGAATATCTTGGCTATGGCACTGGACGAGACATAGTAGGAACCGGTGGTGTTCCCGGAACCGATTGAAAGCGTGTGCTGCGGAAATGCGGGAAGGGCCGCGGGCGTCAGGAGCAGTGTCACTGCCGCCAAAAGAGACAGTTTCAACGGTATGAATCTGGAGAAGCAGGTCATCGGTCACTTCCTCCTCTAGCAGGCCGTTGAAAATCGGCCCCATTTGACTTGCTGAACTTTGCAGTTCGTTTTTTTTGAATCAGTTTTGTTGCTCAGAACCTTTGTTTCTCGTTCTTTTTGCTCTTTATCAACCTCATATACTGCTGATGTAGCCTGGTTTTCCCCTCTCAGGTGACACCGAGACCCAGGTTTTTCATCCGAACCAGGTTGTAGGCCGCAGCGTGCAGATCAAGTTGCATGGCGATCTTCTCGATTCCCCGGTACATCGTCTTGCGTAATCTGCCCACGGTCTTCATCCAGCCAAAGCCTTCTTCGATTCGTTTCCTGATCTTCTGGCTGATGGTGTAGTTCGGATGCTTGGTGGTTCTGCCGTCGATGGCCGATTTCCTGTTGGAGGTGTTCTGGGCCACGTGTGGCGTTATCTTTAGCCTACGCAGCTCTTTGACGAATGATTCTGTGTCGTAGCCTTTGTCGCAGCCAAGAGTGATCCGTCGGGTCGTCCTTGGCAATTGCTGCACCATGGCCTTTGCTGCGTCGCGCTCACCGCAACCGGTTGCCGTTGTCACCTTGGTCCTGATGATGAGGCCACTACGATTCTCCATCAGGGTATGTCCCTGGTAGCAGAGCTTGGCTTCCTTGTTCTTCCCCTTGCGGTAGAGCCGGGCATCAGGGTCAGTGGTGGAACCATGGGTTTCGTTGGTAAGTTTCTGTCCCTTGAAATCCACGGTATCGTTTCTGCCGCCACCACCGGCTGAAGGAGGTCCATCCTTGGGCTTGAAGCTCTTGATGGAAGCCCAGGCTTCGATGAGAGTTCCGTCAACGGTGAAGTGCTCGCGGGACAACAGTCGCTTACGCTCTGCCTGGGCCAGAACCCGGGAAAGAAACTCGGCGGCAACTTCGGAGCCAATCAATCGGTCACTGTTCTTGGTAAAGCTGGAATGATCCCAGACTTTCTCGTCCAAGCCCATGCCGAGGAACCAGCGGAACAGGAAGTTGTAATGGATCTGCTCTACCAACTGCCGGTTGCTGCGGATGGAGTAGAGGATCATCAGCAGTTGGGCTTTCAAGAGCTTCTCCGGTGGGATTGAGGAGCGGCCGGTTGTGGCGTACATGCTGTCAAAGAGCTTGTCCATCCCTGCCAGGGCTTCGTCGGCCATTTTACGGATGGCCCGCAAGGGGTGGTCCTTCGGGACAAAGGATTCAGGTGTCACATAGGTAAAGAGAGCTTCTGTGTTGCTGTCAAAACCGCGCATAACTTTCCTCAATAATTGTAGAGCGTTATGCGCGACAATGTACCACAAATAGGCTGTTTTCTCTATTTCAATTTCAACAGCCTGCTAGCGTGGAGGATGGATGTTCGATACGCTAAGTCTGTCTCGCCAGAACCACTACCGGAAAGGATACCACCCTTTCCCGTGTTTGTTCGGGAGAACCTATCCGGCACACGGTCGCGATGCGCACTCTGTTCAGGCGGGTGTATGCCGGCCTTTCCTCCGGGAAAAGTGCCGGATGTCCGCCAACAGCCGTCCCACATTGACCGGTTTGTCCAAAACCCGGCAGATGCCGACATCTGTAGCCATTTCAATGAGATCTGATGTCACTTCGCACGTAACCATCATGACCGGGAGGTCGGGATGCAGTTCTTTTACGGCAGCCGCCAGTTCAAGACCATTCATACCCGGCATGCTGAAATCGGTTATGACCATGTCGAACGTGGTTTTCCGCACGATGTCGACTGCTTCTGCTCCACGCGAGGCTGAAGTGACCTCCAGATCTTTTGACTCAAGGAGCAAACCCAGAACATATAAAAAATTGACATCATCGTCGACGATAAGAACGTTAATTCTTCCCATATGAGCACCTCTGCGACAATTTCCCTTGCCTGCCTGTCAGAGTACAACATATGAACAGCCAACACGATAGAGTTACCCGATCAAATACAACTACGCACAGCATCATGCTTAGTAGGGAATTTTCAATTTACCCACTATCTTCTGCAACCTATCTTTTGCTTTAGTGAATTCCTGGTAAGACATGACATAGCTATCACGCATTTCTACGCAATCTGACTGAATATCGTCGTTACTGCCGGATTCACCACTCAAACAACCTCTCTGTATACGCCTATATCTGCATTCATATAACAAATTACGTACCAATGCAGCGCACACAATATCGCAAGCACGGAGGAACTCCATCATGTGTTCAGGGTTATCGTATTGATAGGCAATTCCACTGATATAGGTGCGTGCCGCTGACGAATCCTTAAATTGAAAATTGTTCCGGTCCATAGATCAATTCCTCGTGGACTACTTCAAGCATTCGATGAAGTTGCGCTCTGTATCCGTGATTGCCCTCAGGTTCCCCGCCCGCTACTCGCTCCCACCGCCCAGCACCTTGTAAAGGGTCGCCAGATTGAGAAGCCGGACGAGGCGGACACCGATCAGGTTCTGCTGGGCGCTGTACAGGGCCCGTTGGGAATCGAGCACCTGCAGATAGTTATCCACCCCCTTTTCGTAGCGGGCCTGGGACAACCGATGGCTCTCGGCCGTGGCATCGGAGAGGGACTGCTGGGCCGTAAGCTGGTCGTCGATGGTACCGCGCTGGGCCAGGGCATCGGCCACCTCACGGAAGGCGGTCTGAATCACCTTCTCGTACTGGGCAACGGCGATGTTGCGGTCCGCTTCCGCCACCTCCAGCGTGGCCTGGTTCGCTCCGGCAGTGAAGATGGGGAGCGTGATCCGGGGTGCGAAGCTCCAGGTGAAGGAATCGCCGGAGAAGAGCTTGGCCAGATCATCGCTGCCAAAGCCAACGTTGGACACCAGAGTTATGCGGGGGAAGAAGTTGGCCCGGGCGGCACCGATGTTGGCATTGGCTCCCTTCAGAAGGTTCTCGGCCTGGAGGATATCGGGGCGCCGCAACAGCACGTCGGACGGCAGGCCCGGCGCCACATCCTTCAGGGCGGTAAGGGTGTCGGAAAGTGCCGACGGAAGGAGTTCCGCCGGCACGGGCGAGCCGACCACCAGACTCAGGGCGTTCCCATCCTGGGCCACCAGGGTGGTGAAGCGGGCGATGTCCACCCGGGCGGCGTCGACGCTGGTCTGGGCCTGATGCAGATCGAGAGCCGAAGAGACGCCTGCATCGAAGCGGCTCTTGGTGAGCTGGTAGGACTCCTGCTGGTTCGCCAGGGTTTCCTGTGCCAGTTTCAGCCGCTCGCGGTCGGCGGCGAGGGTGAGGTAGTTGACGGCAACCTCCGACACGAGGCTGATCTGGACGCTACGCCGGGCCTGCTCAGTGGCCAGGTACTGTTCCAGTGCCTGGTCCTTGAGACTGCGTACCCGGCCGAAAAGGTCCAGTTCGTAGGAACTGACCCCGAGTCCGACACTGTACTGATCGATGGTATCGGCCCGGCCCGTGGCCGACAGGCCTTCTGGCTGCCGTGTGAACGTTGCGCCGGCGCTGGCGTCCACCTTCGGGAAGAGATCCGAGCGCCGGATCTGGTACTGGGCTCGGGAGCGCTCGATGTTGAGAGCCGCGGCCCTCAGGTCCCGGTTGTTCTCCAGAGCCAGAGCGATCAGCTTGTGCAGCTTCTCGTCCACGAAAAACTCCTGCCAGGGGATGTCGGCCACCGGCTTTTCAGTTGCGGACGCCGTCTGTTTGTAGGCGGGGCCTTCGGGCCACGCGACTGGCACCGGAGCGGCGGGCCGCTCGTATTTGGGGGCCATGGTGGTGCAACCGGCCAGGGTCAATGTCATAATTGAAACATAGAGCACTTGAGCAACAGAGAAAGGCTTTGGCGCAAAACCGGAAACTCTCTGCGATCGCTTGCTGGCTGCACGACAAACGGTGGCAGCGGGATCAGATTGTTGCTCTGTTGCTCTGCTACTCTGTGTTATTCCGAACATACTCATCTCAATTCACCTCCGACGCTGTGTCAGCGGGCGGCTGTACGGCAGTCTGCTTTTTGGCAAAGAGTTTCGACACCATCACGAAAAAGAACGGAATGAAAATCAGGTCGATAAAAGTGGCCGAGAGGAGGCCGCCGGTCACGGCGGTACCGATGGCGTTCTGGGCCGCGGCCCCGGCCCCCTTGGTGAGCGCCAGCGGCAGGGTGCCGAAGAAAAACGCCAGCGAGGTCATGATGACCGGCCGCAACCTGATCTTCACCGCCAGGAGAGTGGCCTCCACCAGATCGTGCCCGTGATGCAGCTGCTCCTTGATGAACTGGATGATCAGGATGGCGTTCTTGGTGGAAAGGCCCACGGTGGTCAGGAGGCCGATCTGGAGATAGACGTCGTTGGGAAGCATCCGCAGGGTAACGGCGGTCACCGCGCCCACCAGGCCGAGGGGAAGCATCAGCAGGTTGACGAAGGGGATCGTCCAGCTCTCGTACAGGGCGGCCACGGCCAGGAACACCACCAGCAGCGAGATGGCATAGAGGGCTGGAGCCTGGGCACCCGCCTGTTTTTCCTCATAGGAGAGGCCGGTCCATTCATAGCCGATGCCGGCAGGCAGCTGGGCCGCCATCTTCTCCATTTCGGCCATGGCCTCGCCGGTGCTCACCCCCGGCGCAGCCTGCCCCATGATCTCCACGGACGGGATGCCGTTGTAGCGTTCCAGACGGGGCGAACCATACTGCCAGTGGGCGGTGGCAAAGGCCGAGAACGGCACCATCTCCCCGTTGTTATTGCGTACATACCACGTGCCGATATCCTCCGGCAGCATGCGGTACCTGGCGTCGGCCTGGAGATAGACCTTCTTGACCCGCCCGTTCTCGATGAAGTCGTTCACGTAGGAACTGCCCCAGGCAGTGGAAAGAACTTCGTTGATGCTGGTTTGCGACACGCCCAGCGCTCCGGCCCGCACATCATCGATATCAAGCTTGAACTGGGGGGAGTCATCCTGGCCATTGGGACGAACCGCCATTAACTTCGGATTTTTCATGGCCATGCCCAACAGCTGGTTGCGAGCCTCCATCAGCTTGTCATGCCCCAGGCCGCTGCGGTCCTGCAGCATGAAGTCAAAGCCGTTGGCCTGCCCCAGCTCCACCACCGCCGGCGGCGAAAAGGCAAAGGCCATACCGTCCTTGATCTTCGAAAATGCCGCCATGGCCCTGCCGGCAACGGCCGGCGCCTTGAGGTCGGGGGTCGGGCGCAGCTCCCAATCCTTCAGCTTGACAAAGGCAAGGCCCATGTTCTGGCCGCGACCGGCGAAGCTGAAGCCGGCCACGGTAATGATGGCCTCCACGGTCTTTTTCTCCCGCTCCAGGAAATGGTGCTCAAGCTCCTCGATGACCTTGATGGTCCGCTCCTTGGTGGCTCCGGCGGGCAACTGGACCTGACAGATGATGAACCCCTGGTCCTCGTCCGGCAGGAAGGCCGTCGGCAGCCGCAGGAAGAAGAACACCATTACCGCCACGATACCGCCGTAAACCACCAGGTACCGGACCGGCTTGCCGAAGGAGCGGCCGACAATCCCTTCGTATTTCTCCCGTGCCCAGTCGAACCCCTTGTTGAAGTGGCGGAAGAACTGGCAGAACCAGCCGCATTCACCCGGGGTATGTCCTTTTTCAACCGGCTTGAGCAGGGTGGAGCAGAGGGCCGGCGTCAGTATCTGGGCCACCAGTACCGACAGGATCATGGCCGAAATGATGGTGATCGAGAACTGGCGATAGATAACGCCGGTGGAACCGCCGAAGAAGGCCATTGGCAGGAAGACGGCCGACAGTACGGTGGCGATTCCCCAAAGAGCGCTGGTGATCTGCCCCATGGACTTGATGGTGGCGTCGTGGGGAGAGAGCCCCTCCTCGGACATGATCCGCTCCACGTTCTCCACCACGACGATGGCGTCGTCCACAAGTAGGCCGATGACGATAACCAGCGCGAACATGGTCAGGGTGTTGATGGAGAACCCCGCGGCCGCCAGCACCCCCATGGTCCCCAGGAGAACAACCGGCACGGCGATGGTCGGAATAAGAGTCGCCCGGATGTTCTGCAGGAACAGGAACATGATGATGAAGACCAGGAAGACGGCCTCGATCAGAGTCTTGACCACCTCTTTGATGGATATCTTCACAAAGGGGGTGGTGTCGTAGGGATAGACAACCTTCATGCCGGCGGGGAAGTAGCGGGAGAGCTCCTCCATCTTGGCTTTGACCCGCTCACCCGTATCCAGAGCGTTGGCGCCGGCCGCCAGCCTGATCGCCATGCCGCCCAGCGGTTTTCCCTTGTAGCGGGCTTCGATATCGTAATTCTCGGTACCGACCTTGGCCTCGGCCACGTCTTTCAGCTTGACCGTGGAACCGTCGGGGTTCGTACGCAGGATGATGTTGTTAAACTGCTCCGGAGTCTGGAGCAGGGTGCGGGCGGTGATAGTTGCATTCAGCTGCTGCCCGTGGACGGCAGGGCTGCCGCCGAACTGGCCGGCCGAAACCTGGGCGTTCTGCGCCTGCAGCGCCGCAATCACATCATTGGTGGTCAGGTGATAGTTGTTCAGCCTGGCAGGATCCAGCCAGATCCGCATGGCGTTCTGGGAACCGAACAGTTGCAGTTCTCCCACCCCTTCCACGCGGCTGATGATGTCCTGGACGTTGGAAACCAGGTAGTCGTTGAGGACGTTTCGGTCCAGGGACCCGTCTTCCGACACCAGGCCGACGATCAGCAGGAAGTTTCTGGTGGATTTCACCACCTGGATTCCCTGCCGTTGGACGATCTGAGGGAGGAGCGGGGTGGCCAGCTGCAGCTTGTTCTGCACCTGCACCTGGGCGATGTTGGGATCGGTGCCGGCCTTGAAGGTCAGGTTGATGGCCACGGCACCGGCGGAGTCGCTGGTGGACGACATGTAGATCAGGTTGTCGATCCCGTTCAGCTTCTGCTCGATGACCTGGGTGACCGTGTCCTGCACCGTCTGGGCCGATGCCCCCGGATACATGGCATTGATGGTGATCAGGGGCGGCGCGATGGGCGGATACTGTGAGACCGGCAGAGTCTTGATGGCCAGCAGTCCCCCCAGCATGACCATGATGGAGATAACCCAGGCAAAAATTGGTCTGTTTATGAAAAAGCGGGACATGAAGGAGCTCCTTGTTATGTTCGCAAATCCTCTCAATAATCCCCTCCCCCCTGACGGGGAGGGTCATGGCTGTGGGGATGACGCCATGATAATGTCCAACCTTCCCCCTTCCCTCGTTGGAGGGGGAAGCTTACTTCGCGGCCGCAGCCGGCTGTGCCGCTCCGCCGGACGCAGCCTCCGGTTTCGCCCCGAACGGCACGGCTTTCACCTGCGTGCCCGGCCGTGCCTTCTGGATACCCTCGAGGATGACCCGGTCGCCGGCTTTCAGGCCGTCGCTCACCAGCCAGCTTTCCCCCACGGTCCGGACAACCTTGATAATCCGCGGCTCTACCTTCTCCTCGGCACCCACCACCATAACCATGGCTTCACCCTGGGGATTGCGGGTTACGCCCCGTTGCGGGACCAGCATCGCCTGATCGCTCACCCCTTCCTCAACAATGGCCCGCACGAACATGCCGGGCAACAGGGTCTGCTTCGGGTTGGGGAAGACCGCCCGCAGGGTGATGGAGCCGGTGCTCTGGTCCACGGTCACTTCCGAAAACTTCAGGGTCCCCGCCAGCGGATACGGGCTGCCGTCTTCAAGCAGGAGCTTGACCTTAGCCTGGCCTGCAGAGTTGTCTTTCATAACGCCGCTGGCCAGGTTCTGCTTCAACTTCAACAGCTCGGCGCTGGACTGGGTGACATCCACGTACATGGGGCTGATCTGCTGAACGGTGGCCAGGGCCGCGGACTGATTGGCGGTCACCAGCGCCCCGTCGGTGACGGCCGAGCGGCCGATGCGGCCGGAGATGGGGGCGGCCACCTTCGTGTAGGCCAGATTGATCCTGGCCGTCTCCACCGCAGCCTTGGCGGAAGCCACGTCGGCTTCGGCCTGTTTGAGAGCGGCATTGGCGTCGTCATAGTCCTGCTGGCTCACAGCTTTGATCTTGACCAGGTCACGGAAGCGCTCTTCCTTCAGCCGTGCCGGAATGAGATTGGCCTCGGCCCGGGCAAGGGCTGCCTTGGCACTGGCAAAGGCCGCCTGGTACGTGGCCGGGTCAATCTGGTAGAGGACCTGCCCCGCCTTCACGTCGGAACCTTCGACAAACAGGCGCTTCTGGATGATCCCACTTACCTGGGGGCGAACTTCGGCAATCAGAAGCGGCGATGTCCGGCCCGGCAGCTCCGTGGTCAGGGCAACGCGCTCAGGCTTGGCAACGATCACCCCCACTTCGGGAGGGCCGCTGGCAGGGGGAGCTGCAGCGTTCTTCTTGCCGCAACCGGCCATCATTATCCCGACCGCAAGAAGTCCCGCTACGGCCATCAGTCGTGTTCTGTACATGGGTTGCATACACACCTCGATACTGTTCATAAATTGCCGGCCAAACGGCCAGTTACTTGTTTTTCCCCAAAAAAGCGATAATAGCCGTCAGGGCCCAGACCGCCATGGTTGCTACGATAAACAGTGTCATACGCGCCATTCCCTTTCAGCGGATTCGCCCCATGAACAGCGTCCTCCACCGCATCAAGAATGAACATTCATTCCTTAGCCAATCAACGACAGGAGATTACAGAGTCTCCTACCTTTTCACCGCATCCCAGCACGCCTCGATCGTGCGGGCTATGAGTGCATCGTCCAGTTCGATAAATCCGAGGATGTGGTCCCGCGCAGCAGCCAGAAGCGGACCGAAGGACAGGGCAAAGAGGAGTGGCAACGGAACATCCTTCAGAACCTGCTGGGCAACCCCCTCTTTGAACAGCTCGTGGTAGACGTCACACCCTTCCCGTTCCCCCAGAAGCTTTTCCCGGCGGAACGCCACCCCGTAAGGAGAATTGTGAAATTGCTCCAGATAGCGAAAATCAAGAGGATTTTTGATAAAATAGCGGAGAAGCGCCGTGCCGAGATGGAGAAACCGCCCCCTGAACGCTTTCAACTCCACATACCCCTCCGTAATGACGGGGTAGATTCTCTCTTCCAGCCCCCGATACAGTTCATTAATCAGCACGTCCTTGTTCTCGAAATACCGGTAGATCGTGCCGGCCCCCACCCCTGCACGCTCTGCGATGAGCGCCATGGGAGCACCGTGAAAGCCGTGCTCTGCGATAAGCTCAAGGGCC
>NZ_JCAMRN010000028.1:85000-86154 GCF_059620965.1 Geobacter sp. PheSNFMC | reverse complement strand
AGCGACCAGTTGTTCCCGCGCCGGAGTTTTGGGGGTATTACCAGGGGTGATTGGCTCGTTGCAGGCGACAGAGGCATTGAAGCACCTGCTGGGAGTCGGAGAATTGCTGACGGGGCGTTTGCTCACGTATGACAGCCTGTCGCTGCGATTTCGTGAGATCGGTGTTGGCCGGCGTGCCGGCTGTGGAGCATGCGGGGAGTAGGGGGAGGGGGTTGTGCGGTGGCGGTGTTTGGGCAGAAGGGGTGGGGATCGGATGACCGAACGAAAGAACCCCCCTGATCCGTAGAGGACCAGGGGGGTTGGAAAAAATCCCGGCGGCGACCTACTTTCCCACACAGCTACCCGTGCAGTATCATCGGCCCAGAGGGGCTTAACTTCCGTGTTCGAGATGGGAACGGGTGTGACCCCCTCGGCATAGCCACCGAGAAACGGTATAAATGTATCTAAGTCAATTGCATTGATCGAGATTGAGTAGGGGTAGATAGTGGGGGTGGGGTTACCACCCCCGTATGAATAAAGCTCGGAAATAAATTATGGTCAAGCCTCACGGCCGATTAGTACCGGTCAGCTGAACGCATTGCTGCGCTTACACACCCGGCCTATCAACGTTGTGGTCTACAACGGGCCTTCAGGGGACTTGCGTCCCGGGGATACCTAATCTTGAAGGAGGCTTCCCGCTTAGATGCTTTCAGCGGTTATCCTTTCCGTACATAGCTACCCAGCGAATGCTCCTGGCGGAACAACTGGAACACTAGAGGTACGTCCATCCCGGTCCTCTCGTACTAAGGACAGCTCTTCTCAAGTATCCTGCGCCCACGGCAGATAGGGACCAAACTGTCTCACGACGTTTTAAACCCAGCTCGCGTACCGCTTTAATTGGCGAACAGCCAAACCCTTGGGACCGACTTCAGCCCCAGGATGCGATGAGCCGACATCGAGGTGCCAAACCTCCCCGTCGATGTGAACTCTTGGGGGAGATCAGCCTGTTATCCCCGGAGTACCTTTTATCCGTTGAGCGACGGCCCTTCCATACAGAACCGCCGGATCACTAAGGCCTACTTTCGTACCTGCTCGACGTGTCTGTCTCGCAGTCAAGCTCCCTTATGCCTTTGCACTCTACGGCTGGTTTCCAATCAGCCTGAGGGAACCTTCGC
>NZ_JCAMRN010000028.1:0-80000 GCF_059620965.1 Geobacter sp. PheSNFMC | reverse complement strand
TGGCCTCCATGGGGTGTACCGAACCATCACGGATACCCGTCCGTATGCCATCAATTTCAACCATGGAGAGATCGCTCAGCAATTCGTAGTATCGAAGCATGAGCTCGTCGGATATCGACATAATCTTGCCGAATATTTCGTCGGCCGGTTCGTTGATTCCGATATAGTTGCCGAGAGATTTACTCATCTTGTTGACGCCGTCGAGCCCTTCAAGCAACGGCATCGTGATTACGGTCTGAGGGGTTTGCCCCCATTCACGCTGGAGTTCGCGTCCCACGAGCAGGTTGAACTTCTGGTCAGTACCCCCGAGTTCCACATCTGCCTGAAGAGCCACCGAATCGTACCCTTGAATCAGAGGATAAAGGAACTCGTGAATGCTTATGGGAAGCTGGTTCGCAAACCTCTTTCCGAAGTCGTCGCGCTCAAGCATCCGCGCTACGGTGTATTTGGCGGCAAGGCCGATCATCCCGCCGGCGTCGAGCTTGGCCAGCCACTCCGAGTTGAAGGCCACCCGTGTTTTCTCCGGATCGAGGATCTTGAACACCTGTTCTTTGTAGGTTTCGGCGTTGCGCAGAACATCCTCGCGGCTGAGCGCCTTGCGCGTTTCGGACTTGCCGGTCGGATCACCGATCATGCCGGTAAAATCGCCGATGAGGAAAATAACCTCGTGTCCGAGCTGCTGGAATTGACGCATCTTGTGCAGAAGAACCGTATGCCCCAAGTGAAGATCGGGCGCAGTGGGGTCGAAGCCGGCCTTTATCGTGAGGGGCACTCCGGTTCTGGCCGACTTCTCAAGTTTTTCCTCAAGTTCCTTCTCTACCAGTATCTCTACTGCGCCCCGCTTGATGAGCGCCATTTGATCGGCAACGGACATGGCCTGGGCAATCCTCCTCACGAACAGATTAGTGAAATGCGCTCAATGGAGAGTGCCCGACCACTGACCGGATCGACACCAATGACAACTCCGTTGAGTCGCACGTCCTTCTTTGCAACCTCGAACCTGACCGGCATCTGCGTGACAAACCGCTCCAAGGCCAGCTCTTTGCGAACCCCGATGACCGAGTCGAAGCTTCCCGTCATGCCCGCATCGGTAATATACGCCGTGCCGCCGGGCAAGATACGTTCATCGGCGGTCTGAACATGGGTATGCGTTCCAACGACCGCACTGACCTTGCCGTCGAGATGCCAGCCAAGGGCGATTTTTTCCGATGTGGCTTCTGCATGGAAGTCGACGAAAATGAGCGGCGTCGACTCCCTCAGCCTCTCGATTTCCTGGTCAGCGACACGGAACGGGCAATCCAGATTGTTCATGAATACCCGCCCCTCAAGGTTCAGGATGCCAACCGGAACTCCTCCGGCAGTGCGGACCACGGTTGCTCCGCGCCCCACGGTGCCGGGAGGGTAGTTTGCCGGGCGTACCAGCCGTTCTTCCCGGCCGATGAAGGAAAAGGAATCGCGCTTGTCCCAAATGTGGTTGCCGCTGGTCAGGACGTCGATCCCGAGCGAGAAGAGCTCCTTTGCCGTCTCCTCGGTAATCCCGAAGCCTCCGGCCGAATTTTCGCCATTGGCCACGACAAGATCCACCCGATAATGATCCACGAGCCGATGAAGTTCGCGGACAAGAGCCTGGCGCCCCGGGCTCCCGACAATGTCGCCGATAAAGAGGATGTTAACGGGCATACTCTATGGCGCGGGTTTCCCGGATGACATTCACCTTGATCTGGCCGGGATAGGTCATCTCGGCCTCGATTTTCTTGGCGATGTCCTTGGCCAGCAGAACGGCCCGCTCGTCGGACACCTCCTCGCTCGACACCATGACGCGGATTTCTCTGCCGGCCTGAATGGCAAAGGAGTTGTTTACACCGCCAAAGGAGCAGGCGATCCGCTCAAGGTCCTCGAGCCGCTTCACGTACGTTTCCATCATTTCCCGGCGCGCCCCCGGCCGTGCGCCGGAGAGGGCGTCGGCGGCCTGAACGAGAACGGCGAGGATCGAATTCGGCTTCTCATCCTCGTGATGGGCCATGATGGCGTGGACAATCTTGGGCGACTCGCCATATTTACGCGCAAGTTCGGCGCCGATGACCGCGTGGGATCCTTCGACCTCGTGGTCCACCGCCTTGCCCAAGTCGTGGAGCAGACCGGCGCGCTTTGCCTGCTTGACGTTGACGCCCAGTTCCGAGGCCATGATGCCGCAGAGAAAGGCGACCTCCAGCGAGTGCTGGTATACGTTCTGGCTGTAAGATGTACGGTATTTCAACCGACCGATGAGTTTGAGGATCTCAGGGTGGATGCCGTGCACGCCAAGGTCGAAGGCCGCCTGATCGCCAGCCTCCTTGACGGCCTGTTCCACTTCTTCCTCTGCCTTGGCCACCACCTCTTCAATGCGGCCGGGGTGAATCCGTCCGTCCGCGATGAGTTTTTCAAGGGCGATCTTTGCCACTTCGCGGCGAACCGGGTTGAAGCCTGAAAGGATGACCGCCTCGGGGGTATCGTCGATAATGAGGTCGATGCCGGTGGCAGCCTCAAGGGCGCGGATATTGCGACCTTCACGGCCGATGATCCGGCCCTTCATTTCGTCGGAGGGCAAGGCAACCACTGATACGGTCTTTTCGGCAACATACTCGCCCGCATACCGCTGGACGGCAAGTGATATGATTTCCTTGGACTTCTTGTCCGCGGTCTCGCGTGCCTCCTCTTCGATGGCCTTGATCCGCTTGGCGGCATCAAGCTTGGCCTCGCTCTCCATGGCATCCATAAGAATCTTTTTCGCTTCGGCCGAGGTCATGCCGGAGATTTGCTCCAGCTTGGTCCGCTGCTCGGCCGCGAGCGCATCAAGGGAGTCCTCTTTTTTTGCGAGCGACTGCTCGCGTGCGAGGATGCCCTGCTCCTTCTTGGTCAGGTCGGCATCGCGCTGATCGAAGAGGTTCATCTTTTTGTCGAGGTTCTCTTCCTTCTGCTGGAGGCGCTTTTCCAGGCTCTGAAGATCCTTGTGTTTTTCCTTTGCTTCCCGCTCGAAGTCGGCCTTGGCCTGATAGACGACATCCTTGGCCTGGAGAGCGGCTTCCTTGCTGATCGTCTCCGCTTCGCGCTTGGCATCGTCAACGATGCGGGAGGCGAGTTCTTCGGCCTTGCTTACCAGAGAATCAGAGAGTTTCTTGCGCAGCAGGTTTCCGATCAGAAATCCCGCTCCTGCCGCGAGGACGATGAAAATAATTGCCAGTTCTATCTTCAATGTTCCGGTACCTCCTCAGGTATATTTCTAACCGAGAGGACGAATGATCCTCTTCTCGGTAACGATCAGATCGAGCGCCACATCATGGGGCTCTCCCCGTATTTCATCAACAAGCTGGAAATCGTAACAAAAGCCGACAAGTCGGCCCGTCCCCTCCAGATGGTGGAGTGCCCGGTCATAAAACCCCTTTCCATAGCCGATCCGGCGGCCGGCCAGATCAAAGGCCACCCCCGGCACAACAATGATGTCCGCGCGGTCGGGAGCAACGGCAGTTCCCGTTAGACAGGGCTCCGGAATAGCGTATGAACCCGGGCGGAGTCCTGCCGGGTCTGTCACTTCGATGAAACGGAGCTCGTCGCCACACACGACGGGCAGGAGAACCGTCTTTCCCTGGTCGAGGGCAAGCCGAAGCACGTCACCCGTGTCGACCTCACCCCTGATGGGGGCGTAGAGAGCAACGACCCGTGACTTCCGGAAGCCGTCGCTGTCCGCAAACGAGCGCTGGATGGCCTCGGAAGCCCGCCTGGCCTCGGCAGGGGCCAGGGATCTTCGCAACGCGAGCATTGACTGTCTCAGGGCGCGCTTGGGCATTGGGTCGTGTGACCGTGACGCAGGGTCATCGGCCATTAACGGTACACGGGGACGGGGTCCGAGGAGGGAAGGATCCTGGAGAAGAATTGGAGAAGATATGCCGGCGTCAGACAGGAAGGAAGGCTATGCTTCGGGTAATGGCGTATGGCGTGACGAAGTATGAAACCGTAGCGTCGTGATTACCCTCTCCGCATCTCTGATAATTCCTGCAGGCCGTTATCAGTAAAAACAGCCAAAACCCCTATGGCTCCAACGACGAGGTTTTCTGTTGAAACTGATCAATCTTTCCGTAACCAACCCGAACCGCTTGTACCGCACTTTCTATTTATAAACTCTCCCGAAGGGAGTCGAGAACCGGCGACTGTCAGCCGGACAAGCCCTCACAGAAGGGCATCTTCGATACGCCGCATCAACCGCCGAAGCTTGTCGCTGCCGGCATGGCGCTGCTCTTCAAGCTCCCTGGCAAGGGAAAGAGACGTCTCGGCCAGATTCATGAGCGCCAGAATCACCGGAACCTGGGGGTCCCCCACCGGCACCTGTGCCCGTGCTTCCGCAAGTTTGCGGTTCACAAGGCCTTCGACCTCTCTCACGTGCTCCGCCGAGGAGGGACTTTTGACGGTCAACTCGCGCCCGAGAACCTTGATGCGG
This sequence comes from Geobacter sp. PheSNFMC, assembly GCF_059620965.1. Classification (NCBI taxonomy): domain Bacteria; kingdom Pseudomonadati; phylum Thermodesulfobacteriota; class Desulfuromonadia; order Geobacterales; family Geobacteraceae; genus Geobacter; species Geobacter sp. PheSNFMC. The sequence goes on along the minus strand of NZ_JCAMRN010000028.1, from coordinate 75,529 downwards.
TGGGACTGCTTGTCGGACACTAGATACCTTCGAGTTTCCGCAGGATACCGTCAATTCGGGTCTTGACCCCCTCGCGCTCCTGCTGAAGCCTCGCATTGTCCGCTCGAAGCTGTTCGTTTTCCCGCTTCAGGGCGCCGTAGCGTTCGAGAAGCATGTCAAGACGCCGTTCCAGGTCCGAAAACAGTTCCGTATCCATGAGCAAATACCTTTTTAGGGATAAAATAATATATTCTGCCCTGTTGTTTAGTCAAGGCCATTTATTGAAAGAGGGCGTCCACGAATTGGGAGGGATCGAAATCCCGCAGGTCGTCGATTCCTTCGCCGACACCGATGTAACGGACGGGAATCCTGAACTCGTTGCAGATTGCAACCACGATTCCTCCCTTTGCCGTACCGTCGAGCTTTGTCAGGGCGATACCGGTAACCTGGGCTGCCTCCTTGAAGAGTTTCGCCTGCGAGAGGGCATTCTGTCCCGTTGCCGCGTCAAGGACCAGCAACGTTTCGTGGGGAGCGCCGGGAACCTCCCGTGACATGATGCGACGGACTTTTTTAAGTTCCTCCATGAGGTTTACCTTGGTATGGAGACGGCCGGCGGTGTCGACGATGAGGATGTCCGCGCCACGGGCCACGGCCGCCTTGATGCTGTCGAACACCACGGCCGACGGATCCGCCCCTTCCTTGTGGCGGATCACGTCGACACCGGTCCGCTCGCCCCATATCTGGAGCTGCTCGGCGGCAGCGGCGCGGAAGGTGTCGCCGGCGGCCAGAATCACTTTTTTCCCCTGGGCGGTAAACCGGGCCGCGAGCTTGCCGATGGTAGTGGTCTTGCCGACCCCGTTGACGCCGATGACCATGATGACGAAGGGGGAGGCACCCGTCACGTCCAGTTGATGGGCATCACGGGCAAGGCGGCCGTGGATATCCTCCTTGAGCGCCTCCCGGAGGGCTTCGCCGTCCTTGAGCTCATTGCGGGAGAGACGTTGCTCCAGCCCCCTGATCAACTCCACAGTGGTCTGGACGCCCAGATCGGCAGTGATGAGTATCTCCTCCAGTTCCTCAAGGGTGTCGGCGTCAATCTCCTTCTTGCCGAGCACGAGGCGATCAATGCGCCCCACTAGGCTGTCGCGGGTCTTACTCAGCCCCTGTTTGAGCCGCTCGAACAATCCGGGGCGCCGATCCTCCTGCTCCGGCGGTGCGGCGGCATCCGCGGTGGCGGGAGTCGCTTCATTGACTGCCTCTTCCTGCTCACGCTCGCCACCGGTGACCTTACCCCAGAGTCCCTTGAAAAAGCCTTTCCGTTCTTCCGCCATCTCAGTATATCTCCTTGGCCAGACGTTCCACGGCCGATCTGAAGTCAATGAGCGCCCGGCCGGGAATGGCGCCACGCTCCAGTGTCATGACAAGTGAATAGTCATCCCCCACCGGGCCCACGATGGCGCGGACACCCGCCGTGGTGATGACCGCCTCAAGGACGGCTCCACCGGCAAGCCGCTCCTGGAGCTCCTTGAGGTGGGCGAGGAGGATGCCCTTATGGGCACCGATGATCTTGATTTCATAATCGTCCATGAGGGCATGCTGTGCAACAGCCTCCCCCTCCCAGTCGGCGAGGATTGCTCCGGTTGCGCCGGGAACGGCATCGACCAGTTCGGTCAGAATCCTTTTGAACGGCACGAATCACCTCGGACGTTTGGTTAGTTCAGTTTGACCGACACGCTCTTCGACACGCCGGGCTCCTCCATGGTCACGCCGTAGAGGGTGTCGGCAACGGCCATGGTTGCCTTGTTGTGGGTAATGATGATGAACTGCGACACCTCGCTCATCTCACGCACCATGTCGTTGAACCGGCCGATATTGGCGTCGTCGAGAGGGGCGTCGACCTCGTCCAGAAGACAGAAGGGCGTCGGCTTGATGAGGAAGATGGAAAAGATGAGCGCCACCGCGGTGAGGGCCTTCTCACCGCCCGAGAGCAGGGTCACGTTCTGGAGTTTTTTCCCTGGCGGCTGAACAATGATATCGATCCCGGTTTCCAGCAGGTCTTCCTCGTTGGTGAGCCGCAGTTCAGCCCGACCGCCGCAGAACAGCCGGGGAAACACCTCCTGGAACTTCCCGTTGACCAGGGTGAAGGTTTCCAAAAAACGCTTGCGGGTGGTCCGGTTGATCCGTTGGATAGCCTGCTGGAGCGACTGAAGCGACTCTTCCAGGTCTTCTTTCTGCGATGAAAGGAACGCGAACCGCTCCTCCAACTCCCGGTATTCCTCGATGGCCGTCAGGTTCACTTCGCCGATTTCGTCGATCAACCGGCCGAGCTCGGCCTGACGACGGGCAGCCGCTTCCTCGTCAAAGGGCCTGTCGGCGTAGGATGGCATGACCTCGCGCATCTCCAGCCGGTACTTATCCGCCAAGGAGGAAATCAGATGATTGAGTTCAAGGGTGAGCCCGGACAGGGTGAGCTTGTGGGCGGCAACTTCGTCCCGGGCAGCCTCGCACTGATGACGAAGCTCCCGCAGGCCCGACTCTTCCACCCGCACCGCCTCGGCCCGGGTATCGAATTCCGTGCGAAGGCTCCGGGATAATGACTCTGCTTCGGCATACGCCGCAAGATAGCCCTTGAGATCGTCCTCGGCGGCGGTAATCGCAACCGCCAGGCGTTCCCGCTCGGCGGCTGACGACTCCCCTTCTCCCCGTAGCCGGCCAATGCGTTCACGTAGGTCCCGGATCGACTCCTCGGTTCGTACCGTGGCCCGGGACGCGGCCTCCCGCTTTTCCCTGAGCTGGGCTCCCTTGACCTTGAGGGCCGTGACCGCATCACGGGCGGCCTCGATTGTACGGCGGCTAACCGTCAGGGCTTCCTGCGTTCTCGCCACTTCGGCATCAAGCGCTTCCCGCTTTGCCTCGCGCTCGGCGCGGCGGCCGTCGGCGTCGGCAACTTCTTCGTCCAGGGTCCTGCGTTCGTCCTGAAGCTGCTCGTCCTCAATCCCCGCAATGGCAATCCGCTCCTCGATCCGCTGGCACTCTTCGCGGGCCCGCTGGAGATCCTTCTCGGCATTGACGAACTGGATCTCCGTCTGGTGGAGGGTTTGCCGAAGGTCGCGCACTTCCTCTTCCAGCCGGGAACGCTCCCCCCGGAACTCCTCCCGGCGCGCCTCGGTTTCCCGCACTGCCGACTCGAGGCGCTCCACGGTTCCGGAAAGCTCCCTGATTTCCCTTTTCTTGTGAACAAGCCCCTGACCGGCGTTCTCGGCGGAACCGCCGTTCACGATCCCCCCGCCAAAGGCGAGGTCTCCCTGGAGGGTAACGAAGGTTGCCCGGGGATGCTGCCGTGACAGGGAAAGGGCCTGGGCCAGGGTATCCGCCAGATGGACGTCGGCCAACAACGGTTCGATCAGGGGACGCCAGGCTGCGACAATGGAAACCCGATCCAGCAGGGGCATGGCCCCGGCAACGGATGAACGGTCGTCGGCCGGGGTGCCCGCCACGATAATGCCGCAGCGGCCGCCGCCCGATTCCTTGAGATGGGCAATGGCGTCCAGGGCCGCCTCATCGCTCGCGCTGAGCACGTACTGGAGCCGCTCGGCGCAGACTGCCTCCAGGGCCGTCTCGTAATCGGCGCCGGTCTCCACCGCATCGGCGAGCACGCCGCCGAACCGGCCGGCAAAACGCTCGGACAGGAACAGGTTGCGAACCCCCTGGCCGTATCCGGCAAATTGGGCTTCCAGTTCTTGGAGCGAATGGAGACGAGAGGCCGCCCGCGAGAGTTCGTCCCGGCGGGCGACGAGTTCCCGCTCGGCCTCGGCCAGCCGCTGCCGGACCTCCTCTTCGCGGCGGGTCATGACCGGAAGGCGTTCCTGGAGGTCAGCCTTTGCCCGGCCAAGACCGGACACCGTGCCGTCGAGCTCGTGCACCTTGCCCGTGGCCTCAATCAGCCGCTCCTGAAACAGGGTTCCTTCCCGGCGGTTGCGGTCAGCACGCTCCGCGAGCCCCTCCAGGCGGCGGATGGCAGCGGTTCGCTGGTTGTTGAGCTGGGCGATCTCGGACAAGAGCGAGAAAAGCCCGCGGCGGGCTTCGTCCAGGTGGGCGGCGAGTTCCCGCTCGGCGCCGGTCATCTCTTCCAGCTCCATCTCCCGCGCTTGGAGGCTTTCCTCTTCCCCTGCCACCTCCACTGCAAAGGATCCGCTCTGCTCCACCAGCCGGGCGAGCTCTTCCTCGGCGGCCGCAAGCTGCGCCCCGGCGGTCGAGAGCTCGACGGCCACGCGCTCCTGCTGGCGCTCCAGGGAGGACAGCTCGCGGCGCTGGAACTCGATCCGGCTTTCGCATGCCTGGATATCCGCCTTCTGCCGGAAAAGCCCCTCCTGTGCGGCAACAACGTCCTTTTCCCGCTCGGCAAGGGCAAGCCGATGCTCGGCAAGCTCCAGGTCCCGTCGCTCAAGGTCGGCAGCAAGAGCACTCTCGCGGGAAACCGCCTCGCGCAGCAGGCCCTCGACCCGCTCTTTTTCCGCGTCAAGGGCAGTGAACCGCCGGACCGAGGCATGGATTTCGATCTCGCGGAGTTCCTCCCGGTATTCCCTGAACCGTTCCGCCTTTTTCACCTGCCGCTGGAGGGAGTTGAGCTGGCGCTTGATCTCGGAGAGGATGTCGCCGATGCGGAGCAGGTTCTGGCGGGTGAGGTCTATCTTTCTGAGCGCGACCTGTTTGCGGGCCTTGAACTTGGTGACCCCGGCCGCCTCTTCGATGATGAAGCGACGCTCTTCGGGTTTGGAGTGGAGGATCATCCCGATCTTGCCCTGCTCGATGATCGAGTAGGCGCGGGCCCCGACGCCGGTGTCCATGAAGAGCTCGGTGATGTCCATGAGCCGGCAGGGGGTTTTGTTGAGAAAGTACTCGCTCTCCCCATCCCGGTAGAGGCGCCTGGTGATCTGTATTTCGCTGTAGTTCAGGTACTTGGCCGGCACCCGGCCGTCATCGGTGGCAAAGACCATGGAGACTTCGGCCATGCCGAGGGGCTTGCGGAACTCACTGCCGCCGAAGATGATGTCCTCCATGGACCGGCCGCGCAGGTTCCTGGCCGACTGTTCGCCCATGGCCCAGCGGATGGCGTCGACCACGTTCGACTTGCCGCAGCCGTTGGGCCCGACAATGCCGGTAATCCCCTGCTGAAAGTCGAAGGAGACCTTGTCGACGAATGATTTGAAACCAGCAATGTCCAGGCGTTTGATCTTCATAAACCGGGCTATAGTAGCAGAGGGCAGATGGCTTTGCAAAGGCAAAGCGGAACGGGTCCCAGAGCCCCTTCGCGCACTGCCGCGGTCACGGGATGCTTGCCAAGCATAGCCGATTGATGCTATTTTTCAGGCCTATCCGCGGAGGTGCCATGAAAGAGCGGACCAGGATCCTCCTGATCGACGACGAAGAAACCGGGCGCGAAGCCCTGACCCTCCTGCTGAAGGCGGCCGGCCATGCGGTGAAAAGCGCCGGGTCGGGCAACGAGGCCTTCCAGACCCTGACCCGCGACACCTTCGACATTGTCATTACCGATCTTTTCCTCCCCGATGCCAGCGGCATCGACATCCTTAAGAAAGTCAAGGAAGACGCCCCCCTCACCGAAGTGATCCTCATCACCGGCCATGCCTCGGCGGAAACGGCAGTGGAGGCCATGAAAGAGGGCGCCTTCGACTACATCACCAAGCCCCTCAACTTCGACGAACTGAAGATCATCATCGGCAAGGCAGTGGAGAAGCGGCAGCTCTTGTCCGAAAACGTCTACCTCCGGAAGCAGTTGCGCGACAAGTTCGAATTCGCCAACATCATCGGCAGCTCTCCCGCCATGCAGCACGTTTTCGCCCTCATGAAACGGATCGTCAAAACCGGCTCAACCGTCCTGATAGGGGGCGAATCGGGCACCGGCAAGGAGTTGGTGGCCAAGGCGATCCACTTCAATGGCGGGCGGCGCGACAAGCCGTTCATTGCCGTCCACTGCGGGGCAATCCCGGAAAACCTGCTGGAATCGGAACTGTTCGGCTACGTCAAGGGCGCGTTTACCGGTGCGATGCGGGACAAAATCGGCAAGTTCGAAGCGGCCCACGGCGGAACCATCTTCCTCGATGAAATCGGCACGATGCCGATGCAGTTGCAGACAAAGCTCCTGCGCGTGCTTCAGGAAGAGGAGGTGGAACGGGTGGGCTCCACCCGTCCCGTCAAGATCGATGTCCGGATCATTTCGGCCACCAACCTGGACTTGGCAGAGGAGGTCAGGAAAGGGAACTTCAGGGATGATCTCTTTTACCGGCTCAATGTGATCCCCCTGCAACTCCCTCCCCTGAGGGAACGGGTCGAGGATATCCTTCCCCTGGCCAAGCACTTTCTTGCCAAGTACTGCAAGGAGATGCAGCGGCGGAACATGTCGCTTGCCAGTGACACGCTCGAGGCACTGGAAAGCTACCAGTGGCCCGGCAACGTGCGGGAACTGGAGAACGTCATGGAGCGGGTGGCGGCTCTTACCGAAGACGATACCGTCACCCTGCAGGACCTGCCGCACAATGTCCGCGAAGAGGGATTGACCCGCCTGACCGGCAGGGGAGTCGACCTCGTAAAGGTGCTGGCTGAAATCGAGCGGGGGATGATCAGGGACGCACTGGCTCTGTCAGACGGCGTCAAGGCCCGGGCCGCGGCGCTGCTCAACCTGAACAGGACAACGCTGGTGGAAAAGATGCGGCGGCTCGGCATGCCGCTCTGACAGGATATGCCCGAATCTGAGGTTTCAGCAGATCTCGGCCGGAATTGTGACGGGAACGGCCGGGCTGATCGAGCAGCACCGCAGACATACAGCTCTTGAACGAGCGGCAGCAACGCGGAAAAATCCTGGAGACGCCATGGGATGATCTCAGCGCCTCACCGCCGCTTGACCCGGAAGATCGAGGTGAAGGTTGCCGCCTTTGTGCCGTTACCGTCGAACACCTCGGCAGTCCCCCTGATCGTCCTCTCATCCTCCCGTACCGCCTCCGCCACGGACTTGACGGTGCCGCCGCGGATCGGGGCGTGAAACTTCAGCGTCATCTCCATGGTCACAAAGTGGGATCCTTCGGGGAGAAGACTCTTGATGGCCATGGCAACCGCGGTGTCGGCCAGGGCCGTTACCGCACCGCCGTGCATGAGCCCTTTTCCCTGGGCGTGCTTCACGCGGAACGGCATGGTCAGCACTGCCCGGCCCCCGTCAGCCTCGTCGATGGTCATCCCCAGGTATTCCTCAAAGGGTGCGCAGGCGATCCACTCGGGCAGTTCGAACGGCAGCGCCGTCTCCTCGGTCATGGTTTCTTCGTAGAGATGCTCGTACATATCCTTCCACCTCCGGGGCGCCTGTCAGACATGCCCCTCTTCCCGCGCGCCGGCGGTCGGCCCCTCAGGTCCCCAGTATCTCCGCCTTTACCGTCTCGTCAATAAGACTCTCCTCAATGGCTTCGCGCACCCAGGGCTCCCTGCTCGTGGCCAGGACCCGGGCAGCCCCCTCGGCAACGGCCGGCACCTGGCTCCACAGGGCATTACGGATTCCACGCAGCTCATGGGCATCCCCCCTGCGGCCTTCGGCGAGCGCCCTGCACCGGCCGCAGAGAAGCGCCAGGGTCTCCTCCGACGGGTCGTCGTCAGGACGATAGTCCCACGGACGCAGGTCATCCTTCCCCTCGCACCATTCGCAGGCGAAGCCGGCCCGCTTGGCGAGAGCCTTGCCCAGTAAGCCTATCTGCTCCAGCCGTTCCCTGTTTGCCTGATACCCCTTAGCCATTCCCCGTCACCTCCTGGTCCCCTTGCCGGAAACCTCCTTGCCCAGAAGCCCCATGACCTGCCGGACATCGTCCCACACCTCCCTCTTCCTTTCCGGGTTGCGCAGCAGGAAAGCCGGATGGAACGTCGGCATGAGAGGGATGCCGTGGTAGTCGTGGAACCGCCCCCGCAGCCGCGAAATGGGCTCCTTGGTACCGAGGATGGCCTGAACCGCGAAGGTGCCCAGCGCCAGAATGGCCTCGGGCGCCACGGCCTTCACCTGGCGGAACATGAGGGATGAGCACGCCTCGATCTCGACGGGCGCCGGATCGCGGTTGTGCGGCGGCCGGCATTTAAGCACATTGCAGATGTAGACATCCTCGCGGGCGAAGCCCATGGCCTCGATTATTTTGGTCAGGAGTTGCCCCGCCTCCCCCACGAAGGGTTCGCCGCGCAAATCCTCGTCGCGGCCGGGCGCCTCGCCGATGATCATGAGACGCGCGGCAGGATTGCCGGTCCCGAACACGAGGTTGGTCCGGCCGGCGCCAAGGGCGCACCGGCGGCATTCGCCCATCTCGCGCCGGATATCGTCGAGGGTTTCCCGCACGCCAGCGGAAGCCGCAGGAGCGGGGGACATCTCTGCCGCAGGGGCGCTCAACGCGGGAGCGGCCAGAGGAAGACCCTCCACGCCCGTCTCCCGGACTTCCTCCAGATAGCGGCGCAGGGACGCGATCACCTCACGCGGGGTGTCACCGGTCACGGCAAACTCCTTTACTTTTTTCTAAGGGTTCAATACGATTATGCTATGCTCTTCGCCGCCATTCTGCTCATCATCATCGCCGCGCCCGTTGATGCCTTTGCCTGGGGAGCCGGCATCCACCTCCAGCTGGGAACGGCGGTCATAAACAACCTCTCCGCCGTAACCCCCGCCGTGGCCGCAGTCATCGGCCAGTACCCCCACGACTTTCTCTACGGGTGCATCGCGGCGGACATCACCATCGGCAAGAAGTTCACCCACTATCTTCAGCACTGCCACCGCTGGCGGATCGGCATGAAGGTCCTGGAATACGCCTGGAATCCGCCCCAGAAGGCGTGCGCGTACGGCTATCTGGCGCACCTGGCGGCGGATACGGTCGCCCACAACTACTTTGTTCCGTACAAGATCATGGGCAGCTTTTCCACGCTCACCCTCAAGCACGCCTACTGGGAGATGCGGTTCGAAACCTTCGTGGACCGGGATATCTGGGAAACGGCCCGCACGGTCTGCCTCGAGAACTACAAGGCAAACGACACCCTGCTGCGCAACGTGCTGTCGGACACCATCTTTTCCTTTGGCACCAACAAGCGGATCTTCAACTCGATCCTTCTGGTTTCGCGGCTGGAAAAATGGCAGCAGGTAATCAAAACCATGTCGGATTCATCGAGCTACGTGCTGGAAAATGGCGACCGGGCAGAGTTCATGACCCTTGCCGAGGAAGCGGTATTCGATTTTCTGGCCAGGATGGAGGAGTCACGCTTCTACCAGGCAGACCCAACCGGTGAACGGGCATTGACCGCGGCGGAGGCGGTGAGGAGGAACCTGCGCCTGCTCTACCGGAGCGGCAAGCTCTCCAGGGATGATGCCTTTGCCCAGGTGGCATCCCTCAAGGGGCGCCTCCGCCAGGCCATCTGGGAGCCGGAGAAACTTCTCCAGATCCTCTCCTCGGCCTGACGCCCCTGCCCCGCTCCGTTACCCCGTCTTTTTCCTCAATTCCGCCACCCGGCCAAGAATGAGGGCCGCCATGTCGTCCTTGGTCATGAGCGGCAGCTCCTCGCTGGCCCCGTCACGATAGAGAAGGCGGGCAATGTTGGTGTCGCCGTGGAATCCGGCGCCCTCCAGGCTCACGTCGTTGGCGACCATCATGTCCACATTCTTGGCAACCAGTTTCTTCCGGGCGTTTTCCAGCAGATCGGCAGTTTCGGCGGCGAACCCCACCAGCAGGCGGTCCCCCTTGATTCCTCCAAGTTCGGCAAGGATGTCGGGGTTCTTCTCCAGCTCGATCACCAGCGAGTCGGCATTTTTCTTGATCTTTCCCGCCGCGCGCACTACAGGGCGATAATCGGCCACGGCAGCCGCCTTGATCACAACCGTGGCCGCCGGCAGGGCAGCCATGACGGCAGCGCGCATCTCCACGGCCGACGCCACCCGCACCGTTTCCACCCCCCAGGGGGCATCGAGGCAGGTGGGGCCCGAGACCAGCGTCACCTCCGCCCCGCGGCGCCGGGCGGCCCGGGCAATGGCGTATCCCATCTTGCCCGACGAGTGGTTGCTCACGAAGCGGACCGGATCGATCTCCTCCTGGGTCGGCCCGGCGGTCACCAGCAGGTGCTCGCCGGCCAGATCCTTCGGCGTGAGGGCGGTGACCGCCTCCTCGAAGATGATATCGGGGGACTGGAGCTTCCCTTCTCCCTCCCAGCCGCAGGCGAGCATTCCCCGTACCGGGTCCGCGAACAGGTAGCCGTGGCGCCTCAGCCGCGCCTCGTTTTCCTGGTAGAGGGGATTGCGGTACATGTTGCAGTTCATGGCAGGGGCGATCAGGACCGGTGCCCTGGTGGCCATGACCGTGGTGGTGAGCATGTCGTCGGCGATGCCGTGGGCGATCTTGCCGATCACGTTGGCCGTGGCCGGGGCGATGACGAAGAGATCGGCCCGGTCCGCCAGGGAGATATGGCCGATCTCCCGTTCGGCGATGAGATTGAAGAGTTCCGTGTGCACGGGGTTGGAGGTAAGGGTCTGGAACGTGAGCGGAGCCACGAACTCCGTGGCCGCTCGCGTCATGATGACATGGACGTTCGCACCAGCCCCCGTGAGCAGCCGTACGAGCTCAACGGCTTTGTAGACTGCGATGCCGCCGCAAACACCGAGGACGATCTCTTTTCCCTTGAGCATTGAGCCTCCGCCGCGCACTGTTTCCCAGAGGTTACGCGTGCGCGCTAATCCGTCAGGTAGGGGTTGTACCGCCGCTCCCGGCCGATGGACGTTGCCGGGCCATGGCCCGGATAGACTTCAGTCTCGTCCGGCAGGGTCAGAAGCTTCTCGCGGATGGATGTGATGAGGGCCTCGTGGGACGAGCCCGGAAAATCGGTGCGCCCCACCGACTCCTCGAACAGGGTGTCACCGGTGAGCACTTTCCCCTCCCCCTCCAGGAGCAGACAGCACCCCCCCGGCGTGTGGCCGGGCGTATGGAGAACGCGGAGGGTAAGAGCCCCCGCGGAAAGGGTCATACCGTCCTCCAGAAGCATGTCGGGGCCCGGCGAATTCTCCGTGTCGAGGCCGTACATGGCAGCCACGTCCGCGGCGCGGCCGAGGAAGTGGACGTCGTCCCGGTGGACCAGCAGCTTCGCCCCCGTGGCTTCCAGCACCTTCCGGTTGCCCCCCACGTGATCGAAGTGGCCGTGGGTGTTTATCACCATGCCAACCTTGAGCCCCAGTTCGCCGACCCGTTCGAGAATCCGCCCGGATTCCGCTCCCGGATCCACGATTACCCCTTCGCGGCTCTGCTCGCAGCCGAGTATGAAACAATTGACCCCCAGCGGGCCGACGACAACGGTTTCAAAGATCATGACACACCCTCTCTCAGTGGAAGTATATGCTCAGAACAGATCCAGATTCTTTTGCAAACCCTCGAACGGATTGTTGCTGAACCCCTTTCTGACGGTGTCGCCGCTTTTGCGCTCGGCCTCCGCGGCCCGGGGGGCAACCGGCAGCGGTACCGGCTCCGGCTCGGGCACCATCAACTCATCCGCCACTTCCCGGCATTCCTCCTCGCCGCTGTAGCTCTCCTTGTAGAAATAGCGGTCATAGAGCCGGTGATAAGAGGTCCATCGCCCCTGGTTCTCGCCTTCCTTGCGGATATGGGTCCTGATCCCGTTGATCTTGGAGTCCAGATCATCCAGGTAGTTGAGAATCGTTGCTTCAACGGTCTTGGGGCGCTTGGGGGAACCGTATTCGTACTGGCCATGGTGGGACAGCAGCATGTGCTTGAGCAGCATCCCCAGCTCCGGCGGGAAGCCGGGGATGGTCGAAATCCGCTCCTGGAGCATTTCCACGCCGATGGTAATGTGTCCGATGAGTTTACCCTCGTCGGTGTAGTCGAAGGAACGCAGGTATGTCATCTCCCGCACCTTGCCCACGTCGTGCAACAGGGCGCCTGCCACCAGCAGGTCGCGGTTGAGATCCGCGTAGAGGGGGACGATGGCGTCAACCAGTCGTGACACGGCCAGCGAGTGCTCCAGCAGCCCCCCCAGGTAGACGTGGTGCATCCCCTTGGCGGCCGGCGCGGTCCGATAGAGCGCCATAAAGGAAGGATCGTCGAAAAAGGCCTTCATCAGCGCTTTCAGGTGCTGATCGGAAAAGGTTTCCACCAGGGCCTCGAGTTCGGCCTCCATCTCGGCAATGGTACGGTCCGACTCGGGGAGAAAGTCTGCCAGGTTGACCTTGTCTTCGGAAATCCTCACCAGTTCGGAAATGATGAGTTGCATCTTGCCCAGGTAGACCGAGGCCTTGGACCGGATTGCAACGAAGTCATCCTTGTCGAAGGAGGCCGACAACTGGTCGACATTGTCCCAGACGCGCCCCTCGATCTCGCCGCTCTTGTCCATGAGCCGAAGCGTCATGTAGGGCTTGCCGTTCTTGGCCATGGCCATGATCTTTTCCTTCACGAGAAACACGGAATCGACCAGATCGCGGTCACGGATGCTCGCTATGAAAACCTTGCTCAAAGTGCTCTCCTTGTGTCTGCGGATATGCTCCGCGCAATGGCGTCGGCCACGCGAATGCCGTCCAGTGCGGCGCTCATGATTCCCCCGGCGTAGCCGGCACCTTCCCCTGCCGGATAAAGGCCGGGGAGCCCCACTGATTGCAGGTTCTCTCCCCGCACGATGCGAACGGGTGCCGACGTACGGGTCTCCGGTGCGGTGAGGGTTGCTTCGGCGGTCAGGAAGCCCCGCATCTTCCGGTCGAAATGGCGGACCCCCTCCCGCAACGCGTCTGTCACAGGGGTGGGGAGCACCCGATCCAGTTCCGCCTCGCGAACGCCAGGACAATAGCTCGACGACACCGGCCCCGCCCCCTTCATGCCGAGAAACGCAAGCAGGTTCTGAGCCGGCGCCCGGTACTCCCCGCCGCCCGCCTCAAAGGCACGCCGCTCCAGGCTACGCTGGAATCCGATCCCGGCCAGGGGAGACGGATCTCCGAAATCCTCCGGCCCGACGGTAACCACCAGGGCGCTGTTCGCATACGGAGAATTCCGCAGATAGGCGCTCATGCCGTTGGTCACCACCCCTTCCGTCTCGGAGCTTCCCGCCACCACCACGCCGCCAGGACACATGCAGAAGGAATAGGCGGAGCGTCCGGTACGGGGATCGTTCCATGCCAGGGCATAGTCAGCCGGCGGCAGGGCGGGATGGTGGCCCGCGCCGTACTGGATCCGGTTGACGAGCTGCTGGGGATGCTCAACCCGCACCCCCACGGCGAAGGGTTTGGGCTGGAGGAGCGCCCCCCGGCGCAGCAGCATCTCGTAGGTATCGCGGGCGCTGTTGCCCGGAGCGAGAATAAGCGCATCGCAGGGAAGCTCATCGGCTCCGTTGATCACCGCGGCCCCCACCGATCCGCCGGAGAGTGTCAGATCGGTCAGCCTGTTGCGGAACCGGATGTCGAACCCCGCGGACAGCAGCCACCGGCGAATGGAGGCAACCACCAGGCGCAGGCGGTCAGTGCCGATGTGCGGTTTGGCAAGACAGCCGATCTCGGGCGGAGCGCCGAAGCCGATCAGTTTGTCGAGCACGTACCTGATGTTCGGGTCATTCACCCTCGTGGTCAGTTTGCCGTCGGAAAAGGTCCCGGCGCCCCCTTCGCCGAACTGGACGTTACTCTCCGGATCGAGCGCTCCCTGAGACCAGAAGGCCTGGACATCCCTGCTCCGCTCCTCCACGGGCCGGCCGCGTTCGATGATGGTGGCGACAAGGCCGTATTCCGCCAGGCGCAGTGCCGCAAAAAGCCCGGCGGGCCCCATGCCGACGATAACGATGCGCTGGGAAGATTCAAGAGATGGAAAGGCCGGCTGTTCTGGCGGAGCATGTACGGCGACATCGGGGTCATGGCCGTGGCGGGCCAGGAATGCGGCCTCATTGAGGAGCGAGCATTCAACAGTGCAGACGAACTTGATCCGTGGCTTGCGGCGGGCATCGATACTCTTGCGGACGAGCCGGAAATCGACGATCTCCCGTTCATCCAGGGAAAACCGCCGGGCGAACATCCCGCGCAGCAGCTCATCCCCCTGGTTCGGGGCGAGAATGAGGTTGCGTACCAACAGAGGCATCGATATCTTTCAGTTCCCGCTCCGGCCGCGTTTTTTCCGGTCCAGTAGCTGTTCCACGATAATCACGATGTCGACCGGCCTGGTCGATTTGGACACGTGAACCCGCGCGCCCATCTCGGGCTCGTCGTGCTCGTGGGGCGGATCCTTGAACATGGAGGTGAGCAGCACCATGACCGGCTCCTCGTCCCCGGCAAGACGCCTGATCTCGAGACAGGTGCTCACCCCTCCCATGGCGGGCATGATGAGATCGGAGATGACGGCATCGGGCCGATGGGTGATGAATGCCTGAACTCCGTCCGTTCCGTTGGATGCCTGCACGACCCTGAAGCCGCTCTCGGTGAATGCATCCGAAAGGACTTTCAGGAAAAAGGCATCGTCATCGATAATAAGGATCGTTCCCCGGCCGGCGTCCATGCGCCCTCCGTCGTGCGTTGAAAGTGTGGGCAATCATACAAAATCACCCGCGAAAAGAAAAGGGCAAAGGGCAGGCTCACACTTCGGCCAAGGGGAGCCGGATGGCGAAGACCGTGCCGCTGTCGTCGCTCTTCTCAACCTCGATCCGCCCGTTGTAGGTCTTGACGATCCTGAGCACCACAGCAAGACCGAGACCGCTGCCGCTCGTCTTGGTGGAGAAGAACGGATCGAATATCTTTGCCACGTGCTCCCGGGGGATACCGGGGCCCGTGTCGGCAATCCTGATGACCATGTTCCGCTCGTCCTGGTCGAGCACTACCGTCAGGGTTCCCCCGCCGTTCATCTCATGGATGGAGTTGAGGAAGAGGTTGGTAAAGATCTGCTCGATCTCGGCCGGGTCAGCCTGGAACGGAGGCGGTATCCGGCGGAACTCCGTGACCACCGCGATGCCGTGGAGCGATATCTGGGGGCGAAACGCTTCGAGAGTCGCCTCGATGACCCGGTCGAGCCGGACCTCGCTCAACTGGAAGCGGGGCCGCTTCGAAGCATCCAGAAGCTTGCGCATGATGTCGTCTATCCGGTCGGCTTCCTTGAGAATCTTATCGACATAGCCCGCTTTTTCAGGATCATCGAGCGTGCTCTTGAGCAGTTGGGCGAACAGTGAAATGGAGTTGAGGGGGTTGCGGATCTCATGGGCCATGCCCGCGGAGAGATAGCCGAGGGATGCGAGTTTTTCGGACTGCACGATCTCGGCCTGGGCCTGCTGGAGGGCCTCGCTCTTCTGCTGGACGCGACGTTCGAGCTCTTGGTTCCAGGCTTCGATCTCCGCCAGGAGCAACTCACGCTCCTGAAGAAGCTCCTGGTTTCTGAGTTCGACCTCCCTGATCCGGAGCACATTCTCGATCCGCTCGACCAGGTTCTGGTTGTTGAACGGCTTGACGATGTAGTCGGAGGCTCCCGCCTTCATCAGCTCTACGGCCAGTTCCTCGTTTCCCTTGCCGGTGAAGATGATCACATAGGTATCGGGATGACGCTGCCGGATCTGCTTGAGTGCGGTGAGACCATCCACCATCGGCATCATGTAGTCGAGGAGCACCATCTGCGGCCGGCACTCTTCCAGCGCAACCATGCCGGACGTGGCATCGGGCGCGGTATGGACCGTGTAGCCTCGATTCCTGAGGACGATGGAGGTCAGATCGAGAATGACTTTTTCGTCATCGATAATGAGGATGGTGCCCTTGGATTCCTTTTTCTCCGTCATCATGGCTGTATGGCGTACCTTCAGGGGGAAGTGGACTGCGGGTCGTGCGATCTTGGCAACTGACGGACCGGCGGGCAAGAAAAAACGAGGGGCAGCACGGTGGCTGCCCCTGTCTGCTGCCCTGTGAGGGAGATGTCTCAGGCTTCGGGCGGGCGTACGGTCATGACCGGGCACTTGGCATTGCGGACAACGCGTTCCGCCGTGCTGCCAAACAGGAAGTGGTCGATCCCCTTGCGGCCGTGGGTTCCCATGACGATCAGGGAGGCATCCTCCTCTGCCGCCTTCTTCAGAACCTCGTCATAGGGAATCCCCGAGACGATGTAACTGGTGTAATTCTCATGATCCTTGATCTTTGTCCGGCAGAATTTGTCCATCATCTTTTCGGCGGCGGCCACGATTTCTTCCTCCAGCTTCTCGAAGGAAACGTGGGGGACATAAAAGCCTCGCAGGTCGACCGGCTCATTGATCACGTGGATGACCACGAGCCTGGCACTGAACTGCTTGGCAAGCGTAAGGGCATAGTCAAAGGCATACTCCGAATTTTCGGAAAAATCGGTCGGAAACACAATGGTGCTGAACGGCTTCATCTCATCCCCCTTGACGTTGAAGAGTTTAATGACAGCTTTCCTTGAAAATTTTCGTCAGGATTGACTTGAGTTCGTCAAGTTTCACCGGCTTGTTGATGTATTCGAAGGCCCCCAGGTTCATGGCCTCGATATAGGATTCAACCCCGCCATAGGCGGTAATCATGATTACGTTGCTGCGGGGAAAGCTCTTGTTGAGCTCTCTCAGGAACGTGATGCCGTTCATTTCCGGCATATTGATGTCGGTAACGATAACGTTGACTTCCCGCTGCTGAAGATAATTGAGCGCTTCAAAACCGTTGGAAACGCTCGCGACCTCGAATCCCTCCCGCTCCAGGAGCTTGGTCAGACCGATCCGCGCATTCTCCTCGTCATCAACCACTAGAATTTTCTTTTTTATCTGCAGAGCCAAAGAAGTGAACTCCCCGGAATATGTGCATATCTCTGATTGAGTCTAGCATGGGGCCCCCCACTGTCAAGCAGACGCCTCCGTGGCCTTCCGGGACGAAGCCACCTGCTGCCGCAGCTTTATGGCGGTAAGAATGAGGTTCGCGATGATCGAGACGAAATAGATCTCGTCCTCATGGAACGACCGGATGGACGTGGTATTGAGATTGATGACCCCGTAGACCTCCTTCTTGTCGCCGATGGGAAAGGAGAGCATGGAGTTGTACTTTTCCTCCTGGAGCTCGGGGAAATAGCGGTAGCGGGGATCCTGGGAGGCACGATTCAGGGAGATGTACTGGCCATCCCGGGCAACCGCGCCCGTTATTCCTTCCCCTATTTTGATCCTGATCTTGCCGATGAAGGCCGGGTCGAAGCCATGGGTTGCCGCGAGCACGACCTCATCTCCCTCGCGCAGGTAAATATTGCAGACGCTCACCTTGAGCTGCGTCGCCACCTTGGCGGTCACATGCTGGAGCACCTGGGGAAGATCAAAGTCGGAAGAGACGAGCATGCTGATCTCCTCCAGTGAAATGATCTCAAGATGCTCCCGGTTGGCCCGCTGCATGGTGAGCACCATCTTACCCCGCTCACTTTCCAGCAGGGGGCTGAAGCCTCCCCTCTGGAAAAAGGGATTCACGGTTTTCACCTTTTCGGTCATGGTGCGGAAGTCGGAGAAACCGCACGAGCAGGTCAACTTGACGCGGTACTGATCGATCCGCTCGCCCTTCATCACTCTCCCGCACTTCCGGCAACGCGACAAATACATGATTCACTCCTTGTGCGAAAAAAAGGATAGCATCCCACACCGCCATTGCGGCGAGACGTTAATCGCCCCCGCCATCGACCGACAAAACCAGATGGGTCGGCCTCCCCTCGTCACCGAGCACGCCGAGGGGCTTCCCGTTGAACTCTCCCTCGACCCCCCCGGCATTGCCGATATCAAGCGCAAAGACGCGTTCGCCTTTCCACTCGATGAGGTCACCCGCCTTGAGATCGTATTGCTGGGACACCGACTCGTCAATGGTTATATTGAGCCACGAGTCCCTGTTGATTTTGAGTTTGAGAATGATCCCGCGCGCAGGAGATGAGACCGCAACGCCCTCGGCAGGTTGCTGTTCGGACACAGTGTCGTCGACAGGAACTGGGGAGGATACTTCAGGCTGCCGTGCCGTGGATAGCTGAAGCTGGGGGGACGGCGTCGCGGCCGGATGCCCGGCCCCGGGGGCAGATGCGGTCGACTGTCCGGCCCCGATCGGACTGCCTGGCTCCTCATCCTGCAGCCTCAGCATGAGAGCCAGGGCAATAACCAGCAACAGCAGCACCAGCGGCAGGGACCAGCGGTTACGAAGCAAAACCGCGTCCGCCACCTTTCCCTGAGTGGCTGGCATGGCTTCTTCCGCCGGAGGACAACATCCGCCATCATCGTCAACCGCATCGTAACGGCTGAGCAACTCATCGGCTGAAATCCCCAGGAATCCGGCATACGCCCGGATAAATCCGCGTGCATAGGCAAGACTGGGAAGCTTGCCGAAATCGTCGGTCTCAAGAGCGACCAGATAGTTTTTCCCAAGGCGGGTAACCCGGGCCGCCTCGTCAAGGGACAGACCTCTGGCCTCCCGCGCTTCCCGGAGCAGCGTTCCGACCGAGGCGTCCCCTCTTGCGGCATGTACGGCGTCAGCCACTGAAGCCCCTCACTTCAACGAGTCCAGGTATTCACGCGAGAGCCGCCCTTTTTCGGAATCGGAGGCTATACGGATCGCTTCGCGAAACGCATCCGCCGCTGCCACGTAGTCCTTCTGCTTCACATGGGCCAACGCAAGGTAGTAATGGGCGTTCTGATAATTCTTGTTGATCTCGATGGCTTTCTTGTATTCCTCAATGGCCATCTCGGCCCTGTCCATGGCAAAGTAGACCCTGCCGATGGCAACACGGGCGATTATATTCCGGGAATTATAAGAGACGGCAGTGCGGAGCGTATCGAGAGACTGGGGCAAGTCCCCCTTGCCCAGGTATGCGAGGCCGAGATTGATGCGAGCGTCTTCCTGGTTGAGAAAGAGAAGGTCCGCCATTACCAGCTTGAACTGCGAGATGGCGTCATCCCAACGCTGCATCTCCAGATAGTTCACCCCGAGATTATTCCTGGCATCGGAGTAATCGGGCTTCAGGGAAATGGCCTTTCTGAACTTCAACTCAGCCAGATCGAATCGCTTCTTGTAAAAATAGGCAAGCCCCAGGCTGTTGAGGAGAATGGGGTCATTCGGCGTGATTTTCTCTGCTTCGATGAACTCGATAAGGGCGCGGGTCGTATCGTGTTCGCCCAGATGGGACAACCCCATCTGATAGTGGTAGGACGCCTGGTTGCGGGAGGCGTCATTCGCGGCGCAGGCGGCCACGAGTAAGCAGAGAACCATGGGGAGTATGTGCGTGAATCTCACAGGCAACCTCGGAACCGTCAGTGAGTGTCCAAACGGGGCCGGTGCATCGCCAAAAGGCGCTCCACACGGCCCCGCACACCCTGAACCCTACCAGAGTCGACGGTTATTGTCAACGCAGGCGCCGTCAGGCAGGAGCCAGAGCCCCCCCGCGCCCATCGGCGATCCCCTCGAAATGGGTCAGCGATTTGAAACTCCGGTACCGCTCCTCGATCTCGCGGTAACCAAGACCCTTCAGGCGATTCAGGCTGAAATCCTCCACATTGAACGATGCCATGACGCTTCCGAAGATGATGGCCTGGCGAAGGTCCGCCTCGGAGGTATCCCCGGTGTTGGCCAAGTATCCCATAAAGCCGCCCGCAAAAGTATCTCCGGCGCCGGTGGGATCGAACACCCCTTCCAGAGGATATGCGGGTGCGGCAAAGACCGAGTTGTCGCTGAACATGAGGACGCCATATTCTCCGCGCTTGATGATCAGCGTCTTGACCCCCATATCGAGGATCTGGCGCGCAGCCTTGACGAGATTCGCCTGCCCCGTGAACTGACGGGCTTCTCCCTCGTTGATGATGAAAATATCGACCTTCGCAACGACCCGCCGAAGCGCCTCGGGCTTGGAGGATATCCAAAAATTCATCGTGTCGCACGCCACGACGCGAGGACGTTCCACCTGGTTGAGCACCTCCATCTGCAGTTCGGGATCGATGTTGGCGAGGAACAGATACTCGGCATCACGGTATGCATCGGGAATACGGGGTCTGAAGCTCTCGAAGACGTTCAGATGTGTCTCCAGGGTCTGCGCCTCGTTCAGGTCGTAGCCATACGTTCCCTTCCAGTGAAAGGTCTTCCCCTGTTCGCGGGAAAGCCCGCGAAGATCCACGTTTCGCGACCGGAGAAACGCCACGTGCTCTTCCGGGAAATCCTCGCCCACTACCGCCACCAGGCTGACATCGGTGAAAAAGCTGGCCGAGGTCGAGAAGTAGGTGGCTGAGCCGCCCAGTACATGATCTCCCTTGCCGAAAGGGGTTTCAACCGAATCGAATGCAACCGAACCCACAACGAGAATGCCCATGTATCCCTCCCTAGACGTACGAGCCGATGATGAGATCGAGCCGCTCCCTCGTCTCGTCAGGAATCGCGGCCTTGTCGGTGATGATGGCATAGCGGAGCGCCGACGCACAGGGGCAATCCCGCTCCCGGCCAATCCGGCGGACCGCATTGCGGATGATCGACTTGGCCATGGCCACGTTCTGCTTGATGATGGCAATAATGGCATCCACGGACACGTCATCATGGGACTCGTGCCAGCAGTCGTAATCGGTGGCCAGGGCGATGACGCCGTAGCAGATCTCCGCCTCACGGGCAAGCTTTGCTTCGGGGATGTTGGTCATGCCGATGACCGATACGCCGAAAGAGCGGTAGAGGTTTGACTCCGCCCGGGTGGAAAAGGCCGGCCCTTCCATGCAGATATAGGTCCCGCCCCGGTGGACCGTTGCCCCTGCCTCCTGCGCCGCCGCATAGAGATCGGCGGAAAGGTCGGCGCAGACCGGGTCGGCAAATTGTATGTGCGCAACCACCCCGTTGCCGAAGAACGTACTTGCCCTGGTGGCATTGGTCCGGTCGATGAACTGGTCCGGGATCACGATATGCCCCGGCACGATCTCCTCCCGCATGCTGCCCACGGCGGAAACGGAAATGATCCGGGTGACGCCGAGCTTCTTCATGCCGTAGATGTTTGCCCGGTAGTTGACCTCAGTCGGCAGGAGCCGATGGCCCCGGCCGTGGCGCGGAAGGAACACCATGGGCACACCGTCCAGCACGCCGGTCACGAACTCATCCGAGGGTGCGCCGAAGGGGGTTTCAACGACAATGCTCCGAACGTCCTGAAGCCCTTCCATCTCGTAGAGCCCGCTTCCGCCGATAACGCCGATTACCTGTTCCATGTCATGTCACCTCGTTAGTGGAGTCTGCACCTTCTATCTGTCTGCCTGCGCCGGACGGCTTCATGGCGTCCAGCTTGCCCTTGAGCTGACCGCAGGCGGCCGAAATATCGGCACCACGGCTGGAGCGCGTTATGACCGTGAAATGCTTGTCCAGCAGATATTTGTGAAAACGGTCGATCGCATCCTGGCTGGGGCTCCGGTAGGAGCACCCCCCATGCTCGTTAAACGGGATCAGGTTGATCTTAGAGGGAATGTCGCTCAACAGCCTGACCAGCCGTTTGGCATCATCGAGGGTGTCGTTCACCCCGCCGAGCAGTACGTACTCGATCGTTATCTTCCGGCGGCCCGGCAGCGGGAACCTCCGGCAGGCGTCAAGGAGCACGGCAAGGGGATATTTCCGGTTGATCGGCATGATCCGGTCACGCAACTCGTCCGTGGTGGCATTGAGCGAAACCGCAAGGTTCACCGTTACCGATCGGCCGAGCCGCTCCATTTCCGGCACCAAACCGGCGGTCGAAACGGTTATGCGACGGCTTGAGAACTGAAGACCGTCATCGTGCAGCATGATCTGCAGCGCTCTGATCACGTTGTCGAGATTGGCCAGAGGTTCTCCCATGCCCATGAAGACGATATTGCGAACGGGCACATCCCTCTGAACCGCACAGACCTGGTTTACGATCTCGGCGGTGGTCAGGTTGCGCGTCAGCCGGAACGTTCCCGTGAGACAGAACTCACAGGCCATGGCACACCCCACCTGACTCGAAATACAGAGGGTATTCCTGTCCTCTTCGGGGATGAGCACCGACTCCACCGAGCACCCGTCATCGAGGCGGAAGAGGTATTTCCGCGTCCCATCCCGGGAAATCTCCAGGGCCTCGGGGGAAAGCGTGCTGATGCGTGCCGTCTCCTCCAGGTCCCGACGCAGTTCCTTTGCCAGGTCAGTCATCTCGGCAAAGGATGTGGCACCCCGTTGATACAGCCACTTGAATATCTGGCGTGCCCGGTAACGCTCCTTTCCTTTTCCCATAAGGAAACGTTCCAGATCGTCGATGCTCAGTCCCTTGATGTCAATCATTGTATCCATGGCAACATGCTATAAAAAAAGCCCTTCACGGGAGAAGGGCTTTGCTGGCACAGGCGCATTCAGCGTCAGAGCAGCTCGAGTTGGCTGAAGAAATACGGGATCTCGAAGGCGGCCGACTCGGGGGAGTCGGATCCGTGCACGGAATTCTCCTCAATGCTCAGGCCGAAATCCTTGCGAATGGTGCCTGCTTCGGCGTTGGCCGGGTTTGTGGCCCCCATCACTTCGCGCCAGGCGCTGATGGCGTTATCACGCTCAAGCACCATGACCACCACCGGGCTGCGCGACATGAACGAACAGAGATCATTGAAGAAAGGCCGCTCCTTGTGCACATAGTAGAAGCCTTCGGCCTCGCACGTGGAAAGCAGGATCTTCTTCATGCCCACAATCCGGAAGCCGGCTGTTTCCACCTTTTCAAGTATCTTTCCGATGATGTTCCGTTCGACCGCATCAGGCTTGATAATCGCAAACGTTCTTTCCATCTCTACCTCCACATACACGCGTAAATAAAAAGACCGTATCGTTTACCACGTACGGAATTTGAAGTCAACACCTTTCATCAGACAAAAAAAGACCCATGAACAGAGTCCATGGGTCTTTTGGAGGAGAAAAAAGTACTAATTACTTTTTCTCAGCCGGAGCAGCTTGGTCAGCCGGAGCCGGAGCTTGGGCCGAAGTCATGGGGGCCTGGGCCGGAGCCGGGGCCGGAGCAGCCTGCTCGGCCGGAGCCGGAGCCGGAGCTTCTTCTTTCTTCTTGCAGCCAGCAGCAAAAGCCACGGCCATAGCAAGGCACAGTGTCAGAGAAAGCAGTTTTTTCATTGACGTTTTCACCTCTTTTCCTTTGGAGTTGCCATTCTCGCGCGGGGCGCATGGTTACTTAACACAACGGATGAGGAATATACTCGCTTTAGAGATAAAGTCAAGATTTTTTTATACTACATACGATTTTGTTTTTTCAGAAATTCAACAAGTTAGCGATATAGAACTTAAATCCATTCTTATTTTCACAGGTTCAGGCACACAAATTTTATGTTTGTCATCTCCTCCATGGCGTAGCGAATGCCCTCACGCCCGAGACCACTCTGCTTGTTGCCGCCATAGGGCATATGATCGACCCTGAACGTCGGGACATCATTAATGATCACCCCTCCCACATCGAGGCGGCGGATGGCCTGGAACGCTTTATTGATGTCTCTGGTGTAAACCCCGGCCTGCAGACCATAGATCGAGTCATCGGCCATGTCGAGGGCCTGGTCGAAGGTTTCATAGGGGATCACGGATACTATCGGCGCAAACACCTCGGAGCAAACCACCTTCATGTCAGGAGTTACACCGCTCAGAATTGCCGGGGTGAGACAGTTGCCGACAACCGTACCCCCGGTTTCAAGCCTCGCCCCCAGAGACGTGGCCTCCTCCAGCCACTCCACGGCACGCTGCAGTTCATCGCGGGAAATCATCGGTCCGATATCGCAGTCACGGTCCATGGGATCACCGACCTTGAGCTTTTGGGTCGCGGCTACGAACTTGTCGACAAATTCGCGATAACGCCGCTGGTGTACAAAAATACGCTGAACAGAGATACAGACCTGCCCCGAGTTGGCGAAACTGCCCACTACACAGCGGGCGACCGCCGCATCCACGTCACCATCGTCTTCAATAATGGTGGGCGAATTGGACCCGAGCTCGAGCGTTACCCTCTTGAGCCCGCTCCGCTCCTTGATTTGAACGCCAACAGGCGGGCTTCCGGTGAACGTCACCATTGCCAGGCGATCATCCTCTACCAGGCGGTTGCCAACCGTCCGCCCGCTCCCGATGACCAGATTGAGCGCGCCGGCAGGGAGCCCCGCTTCCACCATGAGCTCCGCAAGCTTTATGGACGAAAGGGGGGTCTTTGTGGCGGGTTTCAGCACGAGCGCGTTGCCGGCCGCTATGGCGGGCGCCACCTTGTGCGCTACCAGATTAAGAGGAAAGTTGAAGGGTGCGATGGCTCCGATCACGCCGATGGGGGTTCGGATGTAGAACCCGAAGCGACCCGCCGACACAGGAGACGCGTCCATGGGGACAAGCTCACCATGGGCATTGCGCGCCTCCAGTGAGGCGAAGCGGAAGGTTTCCGCGCTTCTATCCGCTTCCGCAAGGGCAAATTTCCACGACTTGCCCGCTTCGCGCGCTATTATTTCGGCGATCTCCTCCCGGTCTCGCGTGATCAGCTCCGAAGTACGCTCAAGTATGTCGGAACGTCGATGCGCCGGAAGAGCGGCCATTTCGGCGAAGCCCGCCTGTGCTGCATGTATGGCGCGATCCACATCCTCGTTCGTCGCCTCGGGCACAACGCCTATGACCGAGCCGTCGTAGGGGTTTACGACCTCGATACCCGGCCGGTCGTCCCCTGTCCACTCACCACCAACAAGAACCTTATAGCGCTTTGCCATGGATACTCCCTCTCTAGCACGCAAATGCTCTTTTTCCTGAAGGACGTTCATAGTATAGTTCACAAGACGTCACTGCATGGGCAGGTTCGTTCGCAACCGTACCGCCATCAACCCGATGCTCCAACTGAAGGAGAGACATGCCGAAACTAAGCGACGACGACAAGAAACTCTTACTCGCACTAGCCAGGGAAGCCATAGTTACCTATGTCAGGGAGGGTGTTATTCCGACCTCGGAGCTCTCCGTACCAAGTCTGCGCGATCACTATGGTTGTTTTGTCTGCATCAAAAAAGACGGGAAATTGCGCGGCTGCATCGGCAATTTCACGTCCAGCCAGCCACTGTACCAACTGGTCAGGGAGATGGCTGTGTCCGCCGCAACCCGTGATCCGCGCTTTTATCCGATGACCAGCAAAGACATCGCAAATTTTTCTCTGGAAATTTCCGTTTTGAGCCCCTTGGAAAAAATAACCTCACCAGAACAGATTATAGTGGGAACCCACGGCATCTACATCGAGAAAAATGTCTGTCGGGGGATACTCCTGCCCCAGGTCGCCACGGAATACGGCTGGGACCGCGATACGTTCCTCATGCAAACCTGTGTTAAGGCCGGTCTCAAGCCTGACGATTGGCGGGATGGGGCTGACATTTACATTTTCAGCGCAGAGGTGTTCAACTGATCTCGACAGCCGAGACACCTGAAGCGGGAACGTTTAGAAAAAATGGGGAGATGCGGTGACATCTCCCCATTTTCTATTTACTTGCAGCAAAGGTGCCGGGGACGTCATCCCCGGCACCTGTACGGCTAAAACTTGCGGCCGCCTTCTTCAGCCCACTTCTCGAGCATCGGAGTGGTGACGGACTTGGGACGCTCGATGGCGTAACCGAGGCCACGGTCCCACGTGATGTTCGCCATGCAGCCGAGCGCACGGCCCACACCGAAGAGAACGGTGTAGAAGTCCCACTCTTTGACGCCGTAGTACCACTGAATGACACCGGACTGGGCATCGACGTTGGGCCAGGGGTTCTTGGCCTTGCCGTGCTCCATGAGTACGCCCGGGGCGACTTCGAAGATCATGGCAACCAGCTTGAACAGCGGATCATCCTTGAGCCCCGGAGTCTTGAGACAGAACTCGCGCTGCGAGGTGTACCGCGGGTCGGTCTTGCGGAGAACGGCGTGGCCGTAGCCCGGAATGACCTGACCGGAGTTGAGCGTATCCCACAGGGCCTTGGTGACCAGTTCCTTGGTGGGCTCAACATCCTTGCAGTACTTCTCCTGGAACTTGATGGTCCAGTCGAGAACTTCCTGGTTGGCAAGGCCGTGCAGCGGACCGGCGAGGCCGTTCAGACCGGCGGAGTAGGCATAGTAGGGGTCGGACAGGGCCGAGTGCACCAAGTGGGTGGTGTGGGCCGACACGTTGCCGGACTCGTGGTCGGAGTGAAGGATGAAGTACATCCGGGCAACATCCTCGTACTCCTTGCACTGACCGATCATGCGGGCGAAGTTCGCGCCGCAGTCAGCGCCCTTGTCGATGCCAATCTGCTTGTCACCCCTGTACTTGAGGTTGTAGATGAATGCGGCAATGACCGGGATACGGGCGACGAGATCATAGGCATCTTCGTAGACGTATTCCCAGGCGTTCATTTTGTTGAATTTGCCCGAATTGTAGAACCCGCAGAACTTGGAGTCCTTCTGGAGGGCAAGGATGCCGACGGAGAGCATGACCATGGGGTGGCTTTCCTTCGGCAGGGCACGGATGGCGTCAAACACGTACTGGGGAACTTCCTGGCGGACCTTCCACTCGGCAACCACTTCGTCAACCTGGGCCTGGGTCGGAACTTCTCCGGTCAGGAGGAAGTACCAGAAGGATTCAACGGTCGGATAGTCTGAACCGGGAGCCTTGGGGAGGGCCTCAAAGGTCTCGGGAATGGTCTTGCCGCGGAACCGGATCCCTTCCTGGGGGTCGAGATAGGAGATGTCGGTTACCAGGCAGCGGATGTCACGGGCACCGCCGATGCATTGATCAATGGTCACCTGGTCGATGATGACCTTGCCGAACTCTTTCACGAGCCGGGTGGTGCGGGGACGGTGCTCCTCAATTTTCTGCTTAAGGGTTTCCTTGAGTGCCATGTTACGTGCTCTCCTTTCCAAGCTGTGATGTTTTAATAAACAAAAACAAACTATCAACCTCGCCTGCCTTCTTCCCCCCTCCTTTCCGCTGGTGGTGTCACGGTACTGGAAATTTCAGTCGGTTATACCTCCGATACCACAAAATACGGCATAAAATCGAGGTACCGATCATCGTGAAAACGGCAGAAATCTCTTTTTAGTATACTGTATACAATTTTACTGTAAAGCCTTATACCATTCAATCTGATTAAACTCAACAAAATTTTACATGATAACGGGCAACAAGGGGCGCGGCGGCCGGCGTGAATCCGGAGGTGTGGAGCGGGACGTTTCACCTCGGTCAAGGCGACGTCCCGCCGGAGGGGTGAGTGGCTGCGGTCAGAGAATGACCAGTTCCTGGTCCGAGAATGTCAGTTGCTTGAGCCCTTCATAGTTTGAGATGTAAAAGGTATTTTCGATCCCGATGGCCCCTTCGCCCGGGAAGACGACCTTCGGCTCGAACGCGAACACCATGCCCGGCTCAAGGACCATCTCGGTGAAGCCGCGCGCAATGAACGGATACTCGTCGATCTCGATGCCGATGCCGTGGCCGATAAAGGAAACCTGGGCGCCGCGGGCGCCCATGAAACTGTCGGCGTATCCCAGTTCTTCGGCCAGGGCACGGCATCCCTCATAGACATCGCCCCACGGCGTGCCGGGAAGAGCCAGTTCGGTCATCCGCTCCTGAACCCTGATCATGTCGTCATAGGCACGACGCAACCGATCGGAAATCCCCCCGATGGCCAGGACGCGTGTCTGGTCCACCAGGTAGCCGTCAACGCAACCCGCGAAATCGACGATGATCGGCTCGTTGCGCTCGATCCGCTTGAGCCCGGCTCCCTGACCGAACGAGGGATTGAGCCCCAGGCCCCCAAGGGGGGTATCCACATAGGCAGGGACCGCCGTATCGGCTCCGGAGAAGATATGGGCATAAAACAGCTCGGAGTTGAAGGAGCGCATCCGGACGAGCCCCTGGTGGCCTTCCTTCCGGGCAGTGAACTCCAACTCCGCCGCCAGCGCCAGGTCGGTCATTCCCTCACGGATGACCGACCTGGCGCGGCGGTGGACCTTGTCGACCTGGACTGCGGCATCCTGAAGGAGATGGATCTCGTACTTGCTCTTGATCATCCTGACCCGCCGGATGAGAGGCGTTGCATCGCTGAAGTCGGCGGCGGGAAAGACGGCGCGGTAGCGCTCGAAGAAGGCTACCGGCACCACATCGAGCTCCATGCCGATCCGGGCGGGCAGAGAATAGCCGTGGTCCGCCAGGATTCCGGGGATGTTCTTCATGGAGGAAAACGGGACGACCAACTTGAGCCCCGACTCCATCCGCGCCCGGGAATGCTCTTTGCGGACCATGTAGATGGGGTCGCCCTCAATGGGCACATAGAGGTTGCCGCTCTGGATGGTGCCGGTGAAATAAAACAAGTCGGCATTCTGAACGATGATGACCGCATCGAGGCCGGCCCCGGCCATGTATGTCTGAAGCCGGGAAATGCGGTGGTCCAGCTCTTCCCTCGGAGTGATGCGCATGGAAACCTCTCTTTGTGTACGTGACCCGGGCGTCATTCTCCGCCGGATTGACGGCGAAGCCGCGCCTCCTTTTCCAGGCGCCGACGCTTGCGGCCCCCCAGGAAAGCCTCTTCGATGAAGATCGCCGCGAAACAGACGACGAACAACACCATGAGAACGCCGAGAATCTTTTCCCTCATGCCAGTGCTCCGGTCAGGCGGTTTCCCCCGGCCCTTCGAGGCCGAGTTCCTTGATGGCCATTTCCCGCAGCTTGAACTTCTGGATCTTGCCCGAGGCGGTCATGGGGTAGGAATCTACGAATTTGACATACTTGGGAATCTTGTAGTTGGCAATCTTGCCCCTGCAGAAATTCCGCACATCTTCCTCGGTCATGATCTCGCCCTTCTTGAGAATGACCGCGGCCATGACCTGCTCCCCGTACTTGCGGTCGGGGACGCCATAGATCTGAACATCCGATATTTTCGGGTGAGTATAGAGAAACTCCTCTATCTCGCGAGGATAGACATTCTCGCCGCCGCGAATGATCATGTTTTTGATCCGGCCGGTGATCTTGCAGTAGCCGTTCTCATCCATTACGGCCAGGTCACCCGTGTGGAGCCAGCCGTCGGCATCGATTGCCCGTGCGGTCTCCTCGGGCATCTTGTAGTACCCCTTCATGACCAGGTAGCCGCGGGTGCACAGCTCGCCCTGCTTGCCCGGCGGCAGCTCGGCACCGGTTTCGATGTCGACGATCTTGACCTCCACGTCGGGAAGCGCCCGGCCCACCGTGGCCACCCGAAGCTCGATGGCATCGTCGGTGCGGGTCTGGGTGATCACCGGCGACGATTCGGTCTGGCCGTAGGCGATGGTGATCTCGCTGGCGTGCATCTGGCTGATGACCTTTTTCATGACCTCGATGGGACAGTTGGAGCCGGCCATGATCCCGGTGCGGAGGCTCGTGAGATCGAACTTCGGGAAATCCGGGTGCTCCAGTTCCGCGATGAACATGGTGGGAACGCCGTGGACCGCGGTACAGCGCTCCTTCTCGATGGTGCGCAGCACCGCGAGGGGGTCGAAAATCTCAACCGGCACCATGGTCGTGCCATGGGTGACGCAGGCCATGACGGCGAGCACGCAACCGAAGCAGTGGAAAAAGGGGACTGGGATACAGAGACGGTCCTTCTCGGTGAACTTCATGCATTCGCCGATATTGAAGCCGTTGTTGACAATGTTGGAGTGGGTCAGCATGACCCCCTTGGGAAAGCCGGTGGTGCCCGAGGTGTACTGCATGTTGATGACGTCGTGGCGATCAAGGGTCCCCTCCACTGCCGCCAGTTCGTCGTCGGAGACATGCTCGCCCATGGCGGCGATGGCCTCGAAGTTGAGCATGCCGGCCGGAGTCTCGCTGCCGATGAAGACGACATTCCTGAGGAAGGGAAGTTTCGCGCTGGAAAGGGCGCCGGCTTCCGATCCGGCCAGTTCGGGCACCACCTCGTTCACGGTGGCCACATAATCGGTATCCTTGAACGACTTTACCAGAAAGAGCGTCGAGGAGTCGGACTGGTTGAGGATGTACTCCAGCTCCGCCGATTTGTAGTTGGTGTTGACCGTTACGAGCACCGCGCCGATCTTGGCCGTGGCGAACTGGAGGACCACCCATTCGGGCACATTGTATGCCCAGATGGCAACATGATCGCCCTTCTTTACCCCGAGCCGCAGCAGCCCCTTGGCCACCTTGCGGCAGACTTCGTTGAACTGGCGATAGGAGTAACGGAGACCGCGATCCACATAGACGAGAGCGTCATTGTCGGGATAGCGGGCCGCAATGTGATCGAGCAGTCCTCCCACCGTAAATTCAAGCAGTTGCGCCATGGACTCCCCCTGTGTGTTCCGTCAATTCAAACATGCGTTTCAGCTCGTTAACTCATTGAATCGATGAAGATTTACTGAACTAGCACGCCGCTCGGTACAAGTCAAGATGTTAGAACATGGTATGATTGGAGCGTGAGCAGGGCTGGTGCCGCGGCATGAACGTCATGGCCGGCATGAAACACGTCTGTTGCGAGACACGCACCGCAACGCGCGGTTATGCGACCCTGCTGACGATATAGTGATTTCAGCACGTTCCGACCTGCCCATTTCTTGGGCAATTTGCTATTTACATTTGTTTTAATATGCCTTTGCAAACGTGTTACGATCTTATCCACAAGGGTATCCACAATTTGTGTGGAAACGAGTTTCGCTGCCCGTTTTTACAGGTATTT
The DNA here is from genome assembly GCF_059620965.1 of Geobacter sp. PheSNFMC. Lineage (NCBI taxonomy): Bacteria > Pseudomonadati > Thermodesulfobacteriota > Desulfuromonadia > Geobacterales > Geobacteraceae > Geobacter > Geobacter sp. PheSNFMC. The sequence goes on along the minus strand of NZ_JCAMRN010000028.1, from coordinate 44,884 downwards.
TTCACAGTTGTAACATAAATGCAATAGTGTGACGCTACCCTCGCACGAGGGAGAGAATTTCATGAAAACGATTCTTATCATTGAAGACGAGCGTGACCTGGCCGATCTGGTGGCCTTCAACCTTGAGAAGGAGGGGTACCGGACCCTCACGGCACTGGATGGCGCGAACGGCCTGGAATTGGCCCGTAGCCAACCCCCCGACCTGATCCTGCTGGACCTGATGCTGCCGGGAATGATGGGGATGGAGGTCTGCAAAATCCTCAAGAAGTCGGAAAAGACCGCCCACATCCCGGTCATCATGCTGACGGCGCGCGGCGAGGAGATCGACCGTGTGGTCGGTTTCGAGGTCGGGGCCGACGATTACGTGGTAAAACCCTTCTCCACCCGCGAGTTGCTGCTCAGGGTGAAAGCGGTGCTACGCCGCTCCCTCCCCGACAAGCCGGAAGGAAAGGTCATCAATGTCGGGCCGGTGACGATCGACACGGAGCGGCACATGGTGGCCGTGGAGGGAGATGATGTCACCCTGACCACGACCGAGTTCAAGCTGCTGCTGAACCTTGCCGAACGGCTCGGCCGGGTCCAGAGCCGCGACCTCCTCCTCAAGAATGTGTGGGGGTATAATTACGTGGGAGACACCCGCACGGTGGATACCCACATCACCCGCCTGCGGACGAAGCTTGGACCGGCCGGAGAGTTGATCAAGACCGTTCGCGGCTTCGGCTACAAGATGGAGGAATAGTGAAGCTCACCATCCAGTGGAAGCTGATGGCTTCCTATCTATGCTTGCTCCTCTTTATCGGGGGAGCTTTTTTCGTCTACCTCAACCATACTCTCACCACGCACCTGGCCCACGAGATCCAGGAGAATCTCAAGAGCGAATCGCGGCTGGCGCGGATGGTTGCCGCCAGGGAGATTCGTGATATGCGGCGGGATGCGCCCGCAGCGGCAGCGGCCATTTCGCGCGAGACCCGGGCACGCGTGACCGTGGTCCTTGAGGGGGGCGAGGTGGTGGCCGACTCGGATATCGCCCCCCAGTACCTGGGGACCCTGGAAAACCACGCGAACCGCCCCGAAGTCCGGCAGGCGCTGGAACAGGGAGGGGGCGCCGCGGTCCGCTATTCAGCTACCATCAAGACCCCCATGCTCTACGTGGCAACCGTGCTCAACACCACGGAGGGAGAACGCGGCGTGCTGCGCCTGTCTCTCCCCCTCACTGCGGTGGAAAAGGCAAAACAGAGCATCCGGACCCTGCTGGGGGCATCTCTTGTGGTATCGCTGGTGGTGGCGCTGCTCCTGAGCTATCTGCTCTCGCGGTTCACGTCCCGTTCGCTGCGCACCATCACGACCCTGGCCACCCAACTGGGCCGGGGAGACTACGGCCGGCGGATCCCGGTCATCACCCGCGATGAAGTCGGCGAGCTCGCCCGCGTCATGAACGAGATGGCTTCGCAGATCGAACGGAACCTGGCGCGGATCTCGGCTGAGAAAAACCGGCTCGACACCATTCTGCGCGGAATGGGTGAGGGGCTCATGGTGAGCGATGCCGGTGGGACCGTGACGCTCGTGAATCCGGCCTTTCTTGAGCTCTTCGGTCTCACCCAGAGCGTGGAAGGGAGACAGATCATCGAAATCGCCCGGTTCCCCGAGCTGAACGAAACCTTCAGGGCCGTGGTGTCGTCCCGCAGCGAACACGTGGAGGAGATGACGCTCCCCCTGGGGGAGGGAAAAGAGGTGCTGACCCACTGGGTGCCGCTCATGGAAGAGGATGAACTGCGCGGCGTGGTGGCGGTGTTCCACGACATTTCGGACCTGAAACGCCTGGAGGTTGTCCGCCGGGACTTCGTGGCCAATGTATCCCATGAGCTCAGGACGCCGGTCACGGTCATCAAGGGATATGCCGAGGCCCTGGCCGGCGGGCTCGTGAAAGAAGACCCGGAACGGGCCGGACGGTTCCTGGAGATCATTTACAGCCACTCGGAACGGCTCGCTGATCTGATCCGCGATCTCCTCACCCTTTCGCAACTGGAATCGGGAGGACTCCAGCTGGAGCTGGCCCAGATCCATCTGGACCGTGCGGTCGCCCATGCGGCGGGACTGCTGGAGCAGAAGGCCGCAAAGAAGGAGATCGCCATCGACATGTCGGCCCTGGCTGGCGCCCCACCGGTGCTGGCCGACCCGGGGCGGCTGGAACAGGTCCTCATCAACCTCATGGACAATGCCCTCAAGTACACGCCGCCCGGAGGCGCCATCACCCTCAGCGCCGATGAAGCGGGCGGAATGGTGAGGGTGTCGGTTCACGACACCGGCATCGGCATCCCCCCCAGGGACCTGCCGCGCATCTTCGAGCGGTTCTACCGGGTGGATGCCGCCCGCAGCCGCGACGAGGGGGGGACTGGCCTCGGCCTTTCCATCGTGAAGCACATCATCCAGCTCCACGGCGGCGGCATCACTGTCGAGAGCGAGCACGGCAGAGGCACGACGTTCCGGTTCACCCTGCGCAAGGCCTGATCGATACGCACTACCAACCAAGGGGGGCGGTCAACGACCGTCCCCCTTGGTTGTGCGCGGATCACCCCGGTTAGTCCTGAAGCGTTCTGCAAAAGAGAAAGTTTCCTTCCCCTTACCTCCCCTTAACACACCTGTAGCCTTCCCATCCTATCCTCTTCCCGTAATCAGCACACAGAACGGGAGGTTCCATGTGGAAAGAGGATGTCATAGACCTGAAGCTCACGAAGTTTTTCGAGGTGTCGGCGCGGGTTCTTCTCAGCCTGCTCATCGTGGCCGTACTGCTGGCGATCCTGGGAGGGATCATCCGGACCTTCTACGACATGAGGCTGGTGGTTTTTCACGATTTCCACGAGGCGTTCAGGACCATCCTGGTGGATGTCCTGACCGTACTCGCCGTTGTGGAGGTACTGCGTACCGCCCTGGCCTATTTCTCTGAAGGACGCGTGAAAGTGACCTACATCATCGATACGGTGCTCGTCACGGTCCTCACCGAGATCATGGCATTCTGGTACCGGGACATGTCCTGGGACAAGGTGGCCATGGTGATCGCTCTGGTTCTGGCCCTGGCTGGCGTCAGGGTCGTGGCGGTGCGCTTTTCGCCCCGCCGCAGCCGCGAAGAGCTGTAACCGCCCGGGAATGTTACAGCAGGGGCACAGGCACATCGTCCTGCGCCCATGGATCCAATGTTCAGCGGATCTTTGCACAGCCGTAACTCGGACGTAACAAACCACTTCTATGATGACACCATGCGTTTGCAGGGCACAGATCACCAACTATCAAGGAGAATCAGCATGAAAAAACTCACGTTGGGCGGAAAGATCGGCCGGATTACCCCTGCCTTAGCTGCTGCCGTCATGGGCCTCACGATTGCGGCGAGTCCGGTCCTTGCGGCGGACAAGCTCGTGAAGATCGACGGATCAAGCACCGTCTACCCCATTACCGAGGCGGTTGCCGAGGAGTTCCAGAAGGCCAAGAGAGGCGCCGTCAAGGTAACGGTCGGCATCTCCGGCACCGGCGGCGGGTTCAAGAAGTTCTGCCGTGGCGAAATCGACCTGTCCGGAGCCTCCCGTCCCATCCTCAAGAAAGAGATGGAAGCGTGCAAGCAGGCGGGCATCCAGTACATCGAGCTGCCCGTGGCCTATGACGCCCTCACCGTGGTGGTGAACCCCCAGAACACCTGGGTCAAGAGCATGACCGTGGACGAGCTCAAGAAAATCTGGGAACCCGCAGCCCAAGGGAAGATCACAAAGTGGAACCAGGTCAACCCCGCCTGGCCGAACCAGCCCCTCAAGCTCTTCGGGCCGGGCGCGGACTCGGGCACCTTCGACTACTTCACCGAGGCGGTGGTGGGCAAGGCCAAATCCAGCCGCGGCGACTTCACCGCCAGCGAGGACGACAACGTGCTGGTGCAGGGCGTGTCCCGCGACAGGGGCGGCCTGGGCTACTTCGGCTATGCCTACTACGCCGAGAACAGCAAGAAGCTCAAGGCGGTTCCCATCGTGGAGAAGGCCGGCAAGCCGGCGGTCTCCCCGTCCGTTGACACCGTCAAGAACGGCAGCTACCAGCCCCTGTCCCGTCCCATCTTCATCTACGTGAACGCCAAGTCGGTGGACAAACCCGAGGTGAAGGAATTCGTGGACTTCTACCTGAATCAGGCGCCGAAACTCACCAAGGCGGTCAAGTACGTGCCGCTGCCCGACAAGGCCTATGCCCTTGCCAAGTCGAACTTCGCCAAGAAGAAGACCGGCACCGGCTTCGGCGGCGAGCCCGAGGTGGGCGTCTCGGTGGAGGAACTCCTCCAGCGTGAAGGGAAGCACTGATCCGACGGCCTGAGCTCCATCCGGGGGAGAGGCGCCGGGGCGGGGCCTCTCCCCTTTTATGTGCCCGGGCAATTGTTACAACCGTCAAACGGTTGCACCATCCGTATCGCGGTGGACCGAACCATGGATAACAAACACATGAACACTTCATCTCCCGACACGACCCTCAGCCTGACGGAGTGCGTCTCCTCCGCCGAGGCATCCAGACGACTCGCCCACAAGCGGAGCCGTCACCTGAAGGAGCGGCTGGTAGAGTTCATCCTCTTCCTGGCGGCCTTTTCCTCGGTGGCGACCACCTTCGCCATCGTGGCGATCCTGGTCTACGAGTCGATCCCGCTCTTCAAGCATGTCTCACTGGTGGAGTTTCTCACCGATCCCCAATGGACGCCGCTGTTCGACGATGCCCACTTCGGCATCATGCCGCTGGTTTCGGGCACCCTGGTGACGACCGGCGTGGCCCTGTCGGTCTGTATCCCCATGGGGACCATCATCGCCATCTACCTGAGCGAGTTCGCGCCCCACAAGGTCCGCGAGACGGTAAAGCCCTTTCTGGAACTCCTGGGAGCGGTACCGACGGTGGTCTTCGGTTACTTCGCCCTGATCGTGGTGACCCCCCTGCTCCAGAAGGTGATGCCCGACCTGCCCGGCTTCAACATGCTCTCGGCGGGCCTCGTCATGGGGATCATGATCATCCCCTACGTGAGCTCCGTGAGCGAGGATGCCATGCGGGCGGTGCCGATGCACCTGCGGGAAGGTTCCTACGCCATGGGGGCCACCCGGTTCCAGACCGCAGTGAGGGTGGTGGTGCCGAGCGCCTTCTCCGGCATAGCCGCGGCCTATATCCTGGGTATCTCCCGGGCCGTGGGCGAGACCATGATCGTGGCCATTGCCGCGGGCATGCAGCCGACCCTCACCTGGAAACCGACCGAGTCCGCCTCCACCATCAGCTCCTATATCGTGCAGGTGGCCCTGGGCGATCTTCCCCACGGCAGCATCGGCTACCAGTCGATCTTCGCCGCCGGACTCACCCTGATGGTGATGACCCTGGTCTTCAACATCATTGGCTACTGGCTCAAGAAGCGGTTCCGGGAGGTCTACTGATGCAGCAGTCCGTTACGGAAATAAGACGGCTCATCGCCCGCCACAAGTTCTGGGATTACGTGTTCGCCATCGTGGGCCTCATCTGCCTGCTGGTGGGGATTCTCACCCTCATGGGGCTGTTCGCCCAACTGGTGGCGGACGGCGCGCCGCGGCTGAAGCCCCACTTCTTCACCTCCTTTCCCTCGCGCTTTCCCGAAGAGGCGGGGATCCTCTCGGCCTGGGTCGGCACTATCCTGGTCATGCTGGTGACCGCCTTCGTGGCGGTGCCGCTGGGAGTCGCCGCCGGCGTCTACCTGGAAGAGTACGCTCCCAAGAACTGGCTCACGGCCATCATCGAGATCAACGTGACGAACCTGGCCGGGGTCCCCTCCATCGTCTTCGGCCTGCTGGCCCTCGGCCTCTTCGTCTATCAGTTGAACTTCGGCCAGAGCATCCTGTCCGCCGGACTCACCCTGGCGCTGCTGATCCTGCCGATCGTGATCGTGGCCACCCGGGAATCGCTGCGCGCCGTGCCCGGCAGCATCCGCGAGGCGGCCTACGCCCTGGGCGCAACCCGCTGGCAGATGGTTTCCAACCATGTGCTCCCCTACTCATCCTCCGGCATCCTCACCGGCGTGATCATCGGCCTGTCGCGGGCCATCGGCGAGACGGCGCCGGTCATCACCATCGGGGCGCTGACCTTCATCGCGTTCCTGCCCCATTCACCGGTTTCCGGCCAGTTTCCCTTCATCAGCTTCGAATGGCTCAAGGACCCGTTCACGGTCATGCCGATCCAGATGTTCAACTGGACCTCCCGACCGGAGGAGGAGTTCCAGCTCAACGCGGCGGCAGCCGGCGTGGTGCTCCTGGCCATGACCCTGGCCATGAACGCGGTGGCGATCTTTCTCCGCTACCATATCCGCAAGAAGGTCAAGTGGTGAACGGCCGGGACCGCCCAGAGCGCCTTTACCGTACTATAGATACCCAAGGAGCAACGATGTCAGCATCTGTACAGCCTGTGCTCAAGGCCGAATCGAAAAATCTGAACTTCTACTACGGCGACTTCAAGGCCCTGACGGGAATCTCCCTTCCGGTCCACGACAAGAAAATCACTGCCCTGATCGGTCCGTCCGGGTGCGGCAAGTCGACGTTTCTGCGGTGCTTCAACCGGATGCACGATCTCTACCCCGGCAACCGCTACGACGGTGAAATCACCCTCAACCCCGACGGGGTGAACATCCTCTCCCCCAAGGTGGACCCCATCGAGGTCAGGATGCGGATCAGCATGGTGTTCCAGAAGCCGAACCCGTTCCCCAAGTCGATCTTCGAGAACGTGGCCTACGGCCTGCGGGTGCGCGGCATCTCCAAGCGGAGCGTGCTGGAGGAGAAGGTGGAGGAGGCCCTCACCAACGCCGCCATCTGGAACGAGGTGAAGGACCGGCTGAACGACCTGGCCTTCAACCTTTCGGGGGGCCAGCAGCAGCGGCTCTGCATCGCCCGGGCACTGGCCATCGACCCGGAGATCATGCTGTTCGACGAGCCCACCTCGGCGCTGGACCCCATTGCCACGGCAAATATCGAAGAATTGATGGCCGAGCTCAAGAAGCGGTTCACGATCCTCATCGTGACCCACAACATGCAGCAGGCCGCCCGGGTATCCGATTACACCGCATTTCTGTACCTGGGAGAAGTCGTGGAATTCAACGACACGAAGAAGATCTTCACCACCCCCGACAATCCCCGCACCGAGGATTACATTACCGGACGGTTCGGATAGAGGGAACGACAGCTCACCAATGGGGATTTCAATGGAAAAAGAACATATCTTCAAGCAGTACGATGCAGAACTGAACGAGATCCGCACCCGCCTCCTGGAGATGGGGGGCAAGGTGGAGAAGATGATCACCGACGCCATGAAGGCCCTGGTGGACCGGGATTCCGACCTGGCGCGCCGGATCATCGTCATGGATCACGAGATCAATCACCTGGAAATGGACATCGACGAGAAGTGCCTCCAGGTCCTTGCCCGGCGCCAGCCGGCCGGCCGCGATCTCCGCTTCCTCACCCTGGCGCTCAAGATCGTCACGGACCTGGAGCGAATCGGCGACCAGTGCACCAACGTGGCCAAGCGGGCCGTGGAATTGAACGAGGAGCCGCCCCTCAAGCCCTACATCGACCTGCCCCGCATGGCCAACTGGGCCGGGGTGATGGTGAAGGAGTCGCTGGACGCCTTCGTGACCGGCGATGAAAAGCTGGCCATCAAGGTCTGCCGCGACGACGAATTCGTGGACGGCCTCAACGACCAAATCCAGCGGGAACTGCTCACCTTCATGATCGAGGATCCGACAACCATCAGCCGGGCCCTGAAGATCAGCCACATCTCCAGGTACCTGGAACGGATCGCCGACCACGCCACCAACGTGGCCGAGATGGTCATCTTCATGATCAAGGGGAAGGACATCCGCCACACGACGCCTCCCACGGCCCCCCAGTGACAGCAATCAAACCGGGGGGCTGCCCGGCCCCCCATACCCGCTTCCGTTTTCACCCTCAATTCACCCCCCTGTAACCCCTCGGCAATACTGGACTGCTACCATCCTGGCATAGACGAGTGACTGGCACTCCGGGAATCCCCCCGGTGGCCGTCTCGCCCACAGGAGGCAGCCCATGTCCCGATTCAATCTGCCGATCCCAGGCCTGGGAGAACTCGACCGCCAGATAGCCAAGATCAGGGAGCTGCGCGATGCGCTCCAGCGCCTGAACACGCCCGCTGCCGGACCTGCCCGCGGCGCAGCCTGAAACCTGGACGTATCACCGGAGGAACGAACCATGCTCACCAGCACCGTCATTCCCCTTGCTCAGCGAACTGTTGCCAGACACCCCGCGCTCCTCTCGGTGGCCTCTGCGGCCACGGGGCTCCTGCGGCACATGGCGATCAAACCCCACACCCCGTCATCCCGGCCGCGCGAGCTGGCCCTGCGCCGGCGCCTGCCCAGCGTTCACGCGGTGCGCAGCCAGATCTTCCGGGAAAAGGGAACGGGCACCCAGCCCACCATCGTGATCGGCGGGTTCGTCCCGGACGCCACTGAAGCGGTGGAGTTCCAGCGGGAACTGTTCCGCCGGCACGGTTCGGTCTACTATCTGAATTACGCGCGGCACGGCTTTTCCGTTGAGATGTTCTTTGCCCAACTGGCCGACCTGGTGGAAGATCTGAACCGGCGGGGCGAGAAACCGGTCATCTTTGCCATCAGCTTCGGCTGCTCGCTCCTCTCCCGGTTCCTGCGGGAGCGCTACTCCGACGAGGGCCTGACCGTGGGCGGCATCGTAATGACGAGCCCGGTCCTCTGCACCCAGGACTTGGTACGGCCCGAGCGGGAAAAGGGGGGCGGCGTCCGGATGCTGGAGAGCAGCCTCAGGCGCATCCTCAGGGCAGAGGCCACGAAGGAGGATGAACTCGAGCGCCAGATCGAGCGGGCCCGGCGCTGCTTCCAAGCCCTGTTCGAAGCCGGCGCCGTGAACCGCATCCTCTCCCACCGGCACCTTTCCATCCGCAAAAAAATCATGTCGGTGCTGCAGACCACGTCATGTCTCGGGGGATACGAGCGGGTGCTGGCGCTCAAGGATGCCGCGTTCACCGCGGTCGGGCCGCTGTTCGCCGGGCCGGCGCTGGTCATGCTCGCCGAGGACGAGGAGAACGTCCTGGCCCCCTCCTCCCCCACCCTGGCGGCCCTGCGCGACACCGGCGTCCGGGGAGAGCTCTTCCCCCGGGGCAAGGTCAGGACGGTGGCCTCGCCCATGAGCGGCGACACGGTTCCCCATGCCTCGCTCATCTTTCACCACCACTGCTACAACCCCCTGATCGAGGCATGGTACGACCGTCTGGCGTCCCCCCTGCTCATCGCGGTGGTTTCATGATCAGGTCAAGCATCGACCTGATGCTCAAGGCAGGGGCCGCGGCCCTGGCAAAGAACTTCGAAAGCAGGGACCCGATTGCCAGCCAGCGGGAAATCCTCGCCCGACTCGTGGTAACGGCCGCCGTCACCCGCTTCGGCCGCGACCATGGCTTCGCGGAACTGGCAGGAGAGCCCTTCGACCGTCTCTATGCGGAATTCCGGCGCCGGGTGCCGATCCGCACCTATGCCGACTTCTGGCGCGACTATTTCTCGGCGTGGCAGAGCGATGCCAACGGCAGCCAACGGCTCCTGCTGGAGGACGTGACCTGGCCCGGCCGGATTCCCTTTTTCTGCGAGACCTCCGGCACCACGGCACCCACCAAGTACATCCCCTTTTCCCGGGAGATGTTCGCCGCCAACAAGCGGGCCGCCCTGGATCTCACCGCCTGCTACCTGCACCGCACCCCCCGCAGCCGCCTGTTCCAGGGAAAGCTCCTCTACATGGCCGGCAATACCCGGCTCACCGATCTGGGCAACGGGGTGCAAAGCGGCGACATGAGCGGCATCACCCTGCGCCATCGCCCCTTTTACCTGCGCCCCTTCGTGGCGCCGGGCATGGCGGTGTCGGCCCTGCCCTGGGAAGAAAAAGTGGTGGAACTGGCGGGGCTTCTGTTGTCGGACCGCTCCATCCGGGGCATCTCCGGCGTTCCTCCCTGGATCATCCTCCTCCTGCAGCGGGTGGAAGAGATGGGGCACCGCCCCATTGCCGAGCTCCTTCCCAACCTGGAACTGATCATCCACGGGGGAACGAGCATGAAACCGTACCGCCGCGAATTCGACGGCCTCTTTCCCCGACGCCGGCCCCATTTCCTGGAGGTGCTCCCCTCCTCCGAGGCGTTCATGGCCTTCCAACTGCCGGGCGAGGACCGGATGCGGCTCGTGCCCCACTACGGCGCCTTCTTCGAGTTCATCCCCATCGAGGACCTCGACGAGGGGGGGACACCGGCTCCCGACGCGCCGGCGGTTCCCCTGGAGGCAGTGGAGACCGGCCGGCGCTACGCCGTGCTCCTCACCACCTGTGCGGGACTGTGGCGTTACCACATCGGCGACACCCTGCGTTTCACCGCCCTGTCCCCCCACTTCATCGAATTCACGGGACGGGACCGGTTTCTGGACCGGTTCGAGGAAAAGGTGACCCAGGGGGAGGTGGAGGAAGCGGTGGCCCGGCTCAACCAACTGGACGGGATCGAGGTAAGGGAGTTCATGGTGGGCCCCGATATCGGGGAGCGGCGCCACCTGTGGGTACTGGCGGTGGGCGAAATGAACGAGCGGAGCGACGACGTCCTGGGGAGACACCTGGACGCCACGCTCCGCTCGCTGAATGCCGATTACGCCACGTTCCGGAGCCAGGGACGGATCGCCGGGCCCCGGGTCGTGACGGTGAGCGGGGATGTCATTTACCGTTGGTCCAAAGAGGTGCGCGGCAAGCTGGGGGGACAGAGCAAGATCCCCCACGTGGACCCCACGGCGGAAGGTGAGATGGTGGCAAGCCTTGCGGCCTTTGCCGACGGTTTCAGGCCTGCTGGATTGCCGACAGCTTCCAGGAATTCGGCCCCACGGGACGGGTAAAGGTCCAGAACTCCTCGAACTTCACCGGCTCCCGGTCGCTGCCGGAGACAACCCGTCCCTCTTCGTCCGTGGTGTAGTCGAGAAGATTCGCCAGGAAACGGACCGTGATGAAATCACAGCCCTCCTCTTGCCAGGCCTCCACGATCTCCACCTGGCGCACGGCGATATTCTCCAGCCGATTCACCCGGCCCTGCGCCTTGAGTTCAGCCACGTCGTTCTGGAGCGCCCGCTCCATCTCGGAGGCGAGAACCTCCCGCGCCGACGAGAGGTCGCGCCGCGTCCACGCCCCCTGGACCCGAAAAAAGACATCCTGGGCCAGTTGACGGAACTGCTCCTCGCTGAACGATCCGTCCATCTGGCGGACGTGGGCCAGCCCCGAGTCGGCCCCGGCTGCGGGGACGGGTTCCGCGGGGTGCCCGTAGCGGTACTGCTGGGGCGCCACAGGCTCCTCACGCCCCCAATCGGGTGCGCGGCCAAGCGTGGCTGCGGCTTCACGGCGCCGGGACGCCACGAAACGATAGATCAGATAGAGAACGCCGCCGATCAGCAGGATATCGAAGAGCCCCACGCCGCCCGTACCGGGGCCCGCGAAACCGAGACTGCGGAAGAGCATCCCGCCGAGCAGGCCCCCCACGATACCGCCGGCCATGCTGCGGAGGAAACTGCCGCCCTGCCGCTGCTGGGGAAAAGTCTGGGGAACAGCGGGAGCCGGCTGGGGCCGGGAGGCGGGAGCCGGGTCCACCGTCCGGGCCGGAGGACGGTAGGTGCGCGTGCCGCGGCTGCCGAAGGAACGGCCGCCGCCCGCCCGTGCCTCGGCCTCGTAACAGGCAGCCGCCACCAGCGACAGGGCAAAGGCCACCGTAACCACTCGAACCATCATGCGTGAAATCATCATTGCCACCTTTTCTGGTATTGAATATGCCGGCCACTGTACTCCAAACCGGCGCCGTTTCCCAGAGGCGCGGAAAAAACCCAGCCACGGAGCCGGGTTGACCGGCATCGAGCGTTCCGTATCCCGGACACGAAACAGCCGGCTCCCCTCTCCGGGAAACCGGCAGTCATGGCACCCGGGGACCGGGTTCGGGCTCCGCTACCCCCGCCTGCGCAGATAGGCCAGAAACTCATCCCGCGACAGTTCTTTCTTCCTCACCAGGTGGTCCATCTGGCGGGACAGGGCCAGCCGTTCCCCCTCCTTCATGGCATCTTTCACAAGCACGAAGAACGGAACGTTGCGGACCTGCGGATAGAGCCGGAAGCGCTCGAGCAGCTCGAAGGCGTGCATATCCGGCAGCGTGACCGAACAAAAGATCATATAGGCGCGGCCCGTGGTGGCAAGGGCCACGGCCTCCTTGCCCGTGTAGGCGTTGACCACCTCGAAGCCGAGGGAGGTGATGGCCTTGGCAACGTTCTCCTCCCCCTTCTTGGAGACCACCATCACCTGGAGGTCCCAGGTATCCGCCTCATCGGTCAGCCCCAGGACCGTGAGCTTCTTCATGATGTAATCAGTCTCGATGGGGAGGGTGAAAAAGCCGGCGGCCGGGAAAACGCCCCCGATCTTCCCCTCCTGGCTCAGGTAGACCGGCAGGACCGGCACATCGCGGGTGGCCGGGTTGTTCTTGATATCCAGCAGGATCCCCCAGCCGTCGTGGGAGAACGGAGATACGTCGAGGACCACGCCAAGGGGCTTGGCGTCGCCGAAATCGTCCCTCCCCCTGCACACTACCGAGTAGCCCGCATGCCTGAGATAGTCGAGCACCGTGGCCGCGCGCTCTTCCTCACATCCCAATCCCATCAGCCAGAGTTCCGGCTGCTTCGCTGAATCACTCATGGCATCCCCCGATCTGTGGCGGCTGTTTTATTAATTAACAACATAACAAAATTTATCCCGACCGCAAGGAAAAGTTAGCAATAACTGGCTGTTGACGTTGAAAATGCCGCGCCCCTGTGCTAGCGTCCATCTCACCAACATTCACTACAAAGGAGATGCGTCATGCCGAGCACCGTTTACTTCAGCGACATGCGGGCGGGACACAAGGAAAACCTCTTCGCCAAGATCGGCAAGCTCATGATCCTGGCTGGCGCCAGGGAACGGATCGCCACGGGCGACCTGGTGGCGGTAAAGGTCCACTTCGGCGAGCGGGGAAATCATGCGTTCATCCGCCCCATTTTTATCCGGCGCGTGGTGGACGACATCAAGGGGTGCGGCGGAAAGCCCTTTCTCACCGACTCCTCCACCCTCTATCCGGGCGAGCGCAAGGAAGCGGTCTCCGCGCTGATCTGTGCCATCGAGAACGGCTTCGACTTTGCGGTTGCCGGCGCTCCCCTCGTCATGTGCGACGGACTCCGGGGCAACTCGGCCACTGTCGTTGAGGTGAACGGCGAACTGCTGAAAAAGGTCCCCATCGGCTCCGCCATCGTCGAGGCCGACGCACTGGTGGCCGTCTCCCACTTCAAGTGCCATGAGCTGACCGGCTTCGGCGGCGCCCTGAAGAACCTGGGCATGGGCTGCTCAAGCCGCGAGGGAAAGCTGACCCAGCACTCCACCGTGGCGCCAAAGGTGGCTGAAAAATACTGCACCGGCTGCGGGCTCTGCCTGAAGGCCTGTGCCCATGACGCCATCGCCATCATCGAGGGGAAGGCCAAAATCGACCCGAAGGCGTGCGCCGGCTGTAGCCGCTGCATCACCGTCTGCCCCACCAAGGCCATCACCATCCAGTGGAACGAGGCCGCCGACCTGGTCATGAAGAAGATGGCAGAATTCGCCAAGGGAGCCGTAACGGGCAAGCAGCACAAGACCCTCTTCCTCAACTTCATCACCCAGGTCTCCCCGGCCTGTGATTGCTACGGCCACGCCGACGCCCCCATCGTGAACGACATCGGCATCTGCGCCTCCACCGACCCCGTCGCCCTGGACCAGGCCTGTGCCGACCTGGTCAATGACGCCGTGGGGAACCAAAATACGGCATTGGCCACCGGCCATGAGCCGGGGGGCGACAAGTTCCGCGGGGTTCACCCGGATATCGATTGGGAAATCCAACTGGAGCATGCCGAGAAGATCGGCGTGGGGACACGCGAGTACGATCTGGTGAGAATCTGAGGTTTCGTTACAGCCGTCCTGACCGGATGATCGCCACGACCCACCAGAGGCCGATGAAGCCGGCAATGGTGTAGCCCATGAAGGCGAACACCGGGAAATCGAGAAACTTCGGCCCCTTGTCGGTCTGCATGACAATGGACGAGCCAACGATCAGGGCGGCAATGATCAGGCTGGAGGAAAGGCGGTTCACGGACTTGTCGAACTCCCGCATGGCCCGGTCGAGGCCCCGGTGTTCCAGGTCGATCTTGAATTTGTTCCGGTTGATCCGGTTGAGGAGCTCCTTCAGGTCCCGCGGCAGGTTGCGGGCCAGGGTGAAGTAGGAGAGAAGGTTCGAATTCATCTCCCGGATCAACTGGCGGGGAGAGAAGCGGTCGCGCACGGCCTGCTTCATGAAGGGGCGCAGGTGCTCCACCATGTCGAAGGTGGGATCCAGCTCCCGCCCCATCCCCTCGATGGCCACCAGGGCCTTGGCCAGCAGCATGAGGTCGGGCTGGAACTTGATGTGATAGGTGGTAATGACCTCCAGAAACTCCAGCAGCACCCGCCCCACCTCGATCTCCTGGAGCGGGGTCTCGTAGTAGTTGTCGATCAGGCCGGTCAGGTCCCGCTTGAGGGCCCGGGTATCCAGGGTGTCGGCGATCTCCCCTGAGTAGAGCAGCAGCGAAATCACCTCGTCCACGTCCCGCTGGACGATGGCCAGCAGGATGTCGGTGAGGTACCCCTTGAGCTGGGCGTCGAGCCGCCCCACCATGCCGTAGTCCAGCAGGCAGATGACGTTGTCCGGCAGGATGAGGACATTGCCCGGATGGGGATCGCCATGGAAGAAGCCGTGGGTGAGGACCATCTTGAGGAAGGCATCGGCCCCGCGCCGGGCGATGAGCCGGCGGTCCATGCCCGCGCGTTCCAGGGCCGCCGTGTCCGACACCTTGATCCCGTTGATGAACTCCATGGTAAGGAGTCCCCGGGCGGTACAGTCCCAGTGGACCGTGGGGAAGTAAAGGGTCGGGTCCCCCGCGAAGTTCTCGGCAAAGCGCTCGATGGTATGCCCTTCCCGCGCGAAGTCCATCTCGCGGCGGATCGTCCGGGCGAACTCCTTCACGAGCCCCACCGGGTCGTAGATGTCGCTGCGGGGAAGGTGACGCTCGGCCAGGACCGCCAGCCCCATCATGGCGTCGATGTCGGTCTCCACGGCCTCCACCACGCCGGGACGGCGGACCTTGATCACCACCTCCTGGCCGGAAACGAGCCGGGCACGGTGCACCTGGGCGATGGAGGCTGCCGCCAGGGGCTCGGGGTCGATGAAGGAGAAACGCTCCTCCGGGTCGCGACCAAGCTCGCGGCTGATCTGGTCCAGGGCGTCCTCGAAGGGGAACGATGGCACCTGATCCTGGAGCCGGGCGAACTCCAGCACGAAGCTGCGGGGGATCACGTCCGGGCGGGTGGAAAGGATCTGGCCCAGCTTGACGAAGGTGGGGCCCAATTCTTCCAGGGCAAGCCTCATCCGCTCCGCGGGCGAAAGCCGGGTCAGCTCCGGTTCGGGCTTGCGGAAGAGCCGGCGTCCCCGGGCAACGAACCGGGAAAGCCCCATGAGCGACAGGGCGTGCTCGAAGCCGTACTTGACCAGTACCCGCACGATCTGCCGGTAGCGGCGCAGGCTCCGGATGTTGCGGTTGAACTGGAAAACGCTCAGCATTCGGTGCTCGGGTCTCCGATGCCGGCTTTTGCCTCAAGGGCCTCAACCCGCTTGGCAAGCCGGTCGTACTCCTCGCGGGGGACGAGCCCAAGACGGTCAATGGCCCGTTTGACCTCCACGTCGGCCATCTCCTCGATGCGCTCCCTGACATCCTTGGCCATGGTCTGGATCTTCTCCAGGATCGCCTTCCCTTCGTCCTCACCCACCTTGTATTTTTCCTTCAGATCAACGAGACACTCCTCCACCTTTTTCTGGGACAGGGACACGACCCCCAGGCCGGTCAGAAATACCTTCTCGAACAGTTCGATCATGGGGTGCTCCTCCTTTCATGGACATCACACGGAACAAAAGTACCAGAAATCACGTAAAAAACAAGCGGCCCGCCACCCGCGCCTCACATCTCCAGGTCCAGGTCGGGCTGGAACAGCCGCCCGTCTCGGAGGTCGAAGGGGATGGTGATGAGCCTGCCGGTGCCGCAACGGACGAGAAATGCCTCCAGAAACCGCTGGTTCCCGCGCCGCTCCCCTGCCACGGTGGCCAGTACCACCGGCTCGGCCAGGGTCAGGGCATCAGCCTCGCGAAAAACAATGGGAGCCACCGCGGCGGGACTTCCGGCGGAACGGCCGAACGCGGGAGCACGGAGCGTCAAGAGCCGCCCCGCCCGCAGGATGGATGCCGGCCTGGCGGCAAAAGCGGGCACGAAGACGAACGGCGGCTTCTCCGCCCGGGCAGGGTCAGGCGTCATGATGGCGCCCGTCAGGGACAGGTAGTCGCGCAGGGTTGCCGCCTCGCCGCCGGCGTTCACGGCACGGAACGGGAAGACCCAGAACGGGAGCCGCGCCATGGTGCGCCGCGCCCCGGGCGGAGCATCCAGGTCGGCCCCGGCCGCGTGAACGACCTGGCGCAGGACCAGGGTTTCCCCCTCCAGTTCCCGGAACGTGCCGCACCCCTGGCAGGGGAAGATGACGTCCGCTCCCGTGGCTGAAAGGCCAGCGCCGCAATCGGGGCAGCGGAGCGGGATTACCCGCAGATCGTGCCGGTCAGCCAAGCTCCACCTCCCCTCTCTGTTCCACCAGGCCGAAGAACCAGATGGCCAGACGTTCGATCGACAACCCGCCGTTGGCGGCGTGCCAGGCCAGGAAAGCGCCGGCGGCCATAAACCCGACCAGCGGATGGAGCGTGAAGGCATAGATCAGGAGCGTGACCGTCGCCAGGGGGCGCAGCACCGTAATCCGCACGGCGGACGGAAGGCGCCCGGCGAGGACGCGGCCGTTGACCCCGTCCACGGTCACGTGATAGAGCCGCTCGCCGCGGGAAAACGTGAGGTTCCAGACCGGATACGAAATAAGGGCGAGGCGCTCCCCGCAGAGGGCGAGACGGCCGGCCGAGCGGAGCACTCCCTTTCCTCCGCCCCGGGACCGGGCCTGGGCCAGTGCTTCCCGCCGCACCTGCTCCGGCGTCGTGACCGGGTCAAAGACCGTGCCCCGGCGGGAGACCTCGGCGAAATCCATCCCCGCAAGCGGCAGGACCGCGCTTGCCACGGCGATGCCCCGCAGGCCGAAGCGTGACGTATCGCAGGCGGGAGAGCTGTAGTCCACGGCAATCATGACCGCCTCGGTGCCGCTTTCCGCGGGCCCGCGCACCTCCCGAACCGTGCGCATACCGTTCCCGTCGTACTCTTCCTGCCGAACCCGAGTCTCCCGCTCGGCCCAGAGCCAGCCGGCCGCATGGCCCCGCAGCCGCCAGAAGGGGAGGAAGCAGAGCTCGCTCCCTTCGAACCGGAGCAGTTCCACCACCTTCGGGTCGCCATCGGCAGCCGCCGCGGCCTTGCGGGCTGCAGCGCGGGCCTGGGCACTATCAATCCGCTCATCAATAACAAATCGGGGAATGCCCGCCTCGCCGGAAACCGCCAGAGAGGTTCCGCAGGAGGGACAGGGAGCATTGCGGTTTCCTTCGCTGAACGAAAAGGGGCTTGCACACTGGGGACAGGATATGGTGACCGTCTGCGGCGCGCCCATTCACTCCCTCCGCCGGAGCAATGCGGTGCAGGCCGGCCAGGCAACGGCCAGCACGGCAGCGAAGACGGCGGCCCTGAAAAGGTGGCTCTTCACGGCCGGGCCGGCGACAATCAGCACGAGGGCGAAACCGGACACCAGCGCCGCGTGGCGAAACGGCACCGGCACGGACCGGGCCGGCAGGGGCGTCAGGAGCGCAACTCGCCGGTCCACCGCCGAGACCAGTGCCCGGCAGTCGTGGCCGGCAAGACGGAAGGAAAGGAGATAGAGAGGGAGATAGACGAGGCTGAGGGAGGTGCCGCCACGGCCGGCCCCTTCCCCCAACGCTTCGTCGACCGGGATGTCCGGCAGGATGAAGTCGTTCTCCGACGGGACGAAGAGGAGGTCGCCGCCGGGCAGGACCGGGACCGGCCCCTGAAGCCAGGGATGGCGCAGGGCCGGCACGAGCCGCGTCCCCCCGTTTTCCGGCCGCGAGAGCCAGAAGGGCGCAACCAGATACTCGCAGCCGGTCCGCTCCACGGCCTGTCCGGAACCATCCCGCTCAAGGGAGGCGGCCAGGGCGCTCCACGCCACCCGATCGTCCCGCTCGTGGGCCAGGTGATATTCGGCAATGCCGATGCCCCGCTCCGCCATGAAGGATGAACCGCAGAAGGCACAGCCGTGGAAGCGGGTATCGGTGCGGGCCTCCGCCGGAGCGCCGCACTGGGGGCAGGCGACGGTCACCGCCTATGCTCCGGCCTGTCGTCCGCAGCCAGGACAGAAACGGGCCTCCGCCGGCAGCGGCTTGCCGCAGCCGGAGCAAAAGCCGGATTCGACCGGGGCGCCGCACTGATGGCAGAACTTTCCACCCGCCACCAACGGCGCCATGCAGCGGGAACAGTTGCCCGTGCCAACAGGAGTGGGCGCACCAGCACCCTGTGCCATGGCATTCGCCACCATGCCGGGGAGGATCATGCCGAGACCGGCGCCGACCCCGATTCCCATCCCCTGGGCGGCCTCGCCGCCCCCCTCGGCCGAGGCCGCCGCTTCCAGACTCCGGGCCGCCTTGAACTTCAGGTAGCGGTCCACATCGCCGGCCGCCTCCATGGAGGTGCGCTCGTCGATGGCCTTCTGGACCTCCGGCGGAGGAGTGATCGCATTCACGTAGAGTTCGGCCAGCTCCACGCCGAATCCGCCGAAGTCTCCGGCCAGACGCGCCTTGAGCGCCGCGGAGGTCTCATCGTAGCGGGCTGGCAGATCCAGAACCGAGTCGATGGTTTCGCCCAGATAGTCGTTGAGCCGCGCCACGATGATGTCGCGGAACAGCTCCTCCAGCTCGCTGCTGGTGTAAAGCCCCCGGGTTCCCACCAGAGCGTTCACCAGGAGCTGCGGGTCGACCACTCGCAGGGTGTAGGTGCCGAAGGCCCGCAGCCGCACCATGCCAAAGCGGCTGTCCTGGAACGCCACGGGTTCCTTGGTGCCCCAGCGCAGATCGGTGAAGGTCTGCATCCCCACGAAACAGACTTCACAGCGGAAGGGAGAGGTGCCCCCCCAGGGGAGCGACAGGAGCTTGGTCAGGATCGGCAGGTTGGCGCTGGTCAGGGTATGCCGGCCGGGGCCAAAGCAGTCGGCGACCGTGCCGTCCCTGAAAAAGACCGCCCGCTGACTCTCCCGCACCACCAGTTGGGCGCCGAACTTGATCTCGGCGGAACCCGCGGGCGGAATGCGGCGCACCACCTCCCGGCCGCTGTCGTCAAACCACTCGATTACCTCGAGAACTACCGCGTTCATGCTGTTGATCGCCACGGGGCCCTCCGTTCGCGTGATGACACTCCCGACAACGACCGTTTTTCGATCGAAGCAAGTTGTAGCATTTATCGGTCTTCAGAGGCAAAACTTAAGGAATTTCAGCAGGAACGGCTTATTTTCTCAGCAGCCAGAGGATGAGGGAGAGCACCAGGGATATGAGAATGCTGGTGGCAAGGGGGAAATAAAAGGTGAAATTGTCCCGTTTCACGTAGATATCACCGGGCAGGCGGCCGATCCACGGAATTTTGCCGGCAACGGTGAGGAGCACGCCCACGGCCGCAATGACCAGCCCCATGACGATGAGCGACTTGCCGAAGCCCTGCATCATTTTTTCCCCTGCCGGGGATGGTAACGGTCCTTTTCGCTGTAGATGCAGCCACAGTACTGCTGGCGGTAGAGCCCCATCTCCTTGGAGACGCGGATGCCGTCCTGCCAGCCCCGGCGATAGTCGTCGTAGGCAAAGGTGACGCCGTGGCGCGCTGCGGCCCGCTCGGCAGCGATCCTGATGTCGTCGTGCTTCTGGTAGCGGCTGTAGAGGAGCGATGAGGTGAACCCGTCGAAGCCGCCCGCCGCCGCTGCGGCCGCTGCCGCATCCAGGCGCGAGAAATAGCAGTACCAGCAGCGCTCCGCCGGATTGCCGGCCACGGCGGCCAGAAATTCCTCCAGGCGATACTCGTCCCGCACCTCCAGCGGCAACTCGATCCGGTCCGCATATTCCAGGACCGTGTCGAGCCGGCGGCGGTACTCCTGGTAGGGGTGTATGTTGTGGTTGAAAAAGAAACCGGTGACATCCGCCCCGCTGTCGCGGAGCCGGCTTACCGGATAGATGGCGCAGGGGGCACAGCAGATGTGAAGCAGTAGTTTCATGGGGCAACGACCTCCTGATCGGCATACCAGTTTAGTCGTTATGGAGCGTCAGCTCAACCACCTTTTTGGCAGATGCCTGCCGAAGAAGGCCGGTACGCCGTCACTGCCCGCGGCCTGCACCGCAACGAAAAGAGGGGAACGCACCCCGCGCTCCCCCCTGTCCTTCCAACAGTCGGTCATTCTTTTCCGGCTAGCCGCGCTTCATCCGGTAGAGTCCAAGACCTGCGATTCCGATCCCCAGCAGCAGGATCGTACCGGGTTCGGGCACCGGAGCATGATTGCCGTCCTCCGATTTGCCGGCCAGGAACAGGCTGCCGCCGTTGATGTCATTGGAAAGCCCCATCAACCGGACAGCGGTCAGTTCCACGAACGACTGAAGGTCCGCGAGCGAGAATGCCAGAAAATCGACTGCGGAGGAGTTGAAGTCCATGTAAAACACGTCACTTTGGCCGGCTTTCACGCCGGAGGAATTGATGGACCGCCCGTCGCCCTCGGTGGCCGCGAACTCAAACACGTACTTGTTGTCGATCACGGGAGTGAACTCATCACCGTTCTGGGGAGGAGGGAGGGTACTGAGTTTCTTTTCGAAGGCCACCCACTTGAGAGAGTCCTGATCGTCGCTGAAGGCGCCCCGGGACGGATTGTAGATCGCGGTGGGGAGAACACCCGAGAACGTGAACGCAAAGGCCGTTGCCGTGCTGCCCGCCCCTATTACCGACGCCGGCGCCGCGGTGTACCTGATCCCCAGGGTGTTGGCGTCCTCCACGTAGGCGGTCATGGTTCCCCAGGAAGCGCCGCCGAGATAATCCTTGTCGGAGTAGGTGTACGTGAGGCTTATCGCATGGGCCGTGGTTACGGTCAGCATGACGATCAGCAAGGAGAGTATGAACATATGTTGCGTTTTCATGGCTGTCCCCTCTCTTTGTGATGGGTGGTAGTGCTTCATACTAGCTTATTGCAATTAGCAGGCCAGCCATATAACTATTGAATCTACAAAGAAATAGGCCTCAATCCCGGAAAAAGTACGCCATAAAACCGTAAACAATTCCGACGGTTTTTCCGCCCCAGGGACAACCTTGCCGGTAACACGTTAAAATCATTATTCAATTTTGTCGCAAAAACTTACATTTCGCTGTCGTGGCAAGCAAATGAAACCTTACAGGAGACTACCGGGGCAGGCGGTGGAAGACAAAACCTAGAGAAACGCCAGTGCCTCGCGCGCCAGCCGCAGGGTAATCTTCCGCTTGGCGCTGAAGGCGTAGCGGGTGATCGCGTCCAGCGCCGCAACGAGGGACGGCACGTCGCGGCGCACATGCACCAGGAGGTAGTCGACCACGTCGGCGGGAAGGATGATTTGACGGTCATCGGCCAGCTTCTGCATGATGCGGCGACGGGAATCGTCGTCCGAGATGTCGGTTTTGGCCACGAGACCCCAGAGCAGGCGCGAAGTCAGGTGACCATCGAGGGTGGGAAGTTCGTTGGGGGGATGGAGTCCGGTGATGGCTATGGGCCTGCCTGCCTGATAGAAATCGTTGAACAACTGCCAGAGCTCCACCCGGACACTCTGCTGGTCGGGAATCAGGTGAAGATCGTCCACAAGCAGGGCCGGTGCGCCGCGAAAACGTTCGGCCAGCCTGGAAACGTCCTCAACCGGGTACTCGCCGTGGTAGATCTCGTCAACATCCTTGAAAGAGATGCATGGCACCGCCGCAAGCCCCGCCCGGCCCGCGAAGCAGGCCCCCATTGCCATGAGCAGATGAGTCTTGCCCGAACCGGAGGGCCCATGGAGGTAGAGGAGATTTTCCGAGCCGCTTTCGTCCGTCAGGCGCCGGGCGAAACGGCAGGCAGTCTCATTGCCGGCACAGATCACGAAATTGTCAAACGAGTATTTGGGGGTGACGGGAAAGTCAAAGACGAGTTGCATGACGGGAAACGGCCTAGAAGAGCGCGCCTTGCCCGGGCGCGGGCGCAATGCGGCCGAAGTGCTCATAGGCGGACTTCGTGGCCACGCGGCCCCGGGGGGTGCGGTTGATGAAGCCGTGCTGGATCAAAAACGGCTCGTAGACATCCTCGATAGTATCGCGCTCCTCGCCGATGGCGGCGGCTATGGTGTCGAGCCCCACGGGCCCGCCGCCGAACTTGTCGATGATGGTCAGCATGATGGTGCGGTCCATCTGATCGAACCCCTTTTCGTCGATCTCCAGGAGCT
Organism: Geobacter sp. PheSNFMC; assembly: GCF_059620965.1. Taxonomy (NCBI): domain Bacteria; kingdom Pseudomonadati; phylum Thermodesulfobacteriota; class Desulfuromonadia; order Geobacterales; family Geobacteraceae; genus Geobacter; species Geobacter sp. PheSNFMC. The sequence continues at coordinate 22,285 of NZ_JCAMRN010000028.1, read as the reverse complement.
TGAGGGATTCGTCCACCACCTGAGCGGAGATGACGCCATCGGCCCGGACCTGGGCAAAGTCCCTGACCCGGCGCAGGAGACGGTTGGCGATCCGGGGCGTTCCCCGGCTGCGGCGGGCCAGCTCCCGGGCACCGGCGGGTTCGATCTGGATATCGAGGATGTGCGCCGACCGGGTGACAATGGTGGAGAGCTCCGCATCGGTGTAGAACTCCAGGCGCGAGATGACTCCAAAACGATCCCGCAGCGGCGACGAGAGGAGGCCTGCGCGGGTGGTGGCCCCCACCAGGGTGAACCGGGGAAGGTCCAGCTTGATGGTGCGGGCACTGGGGCCCTGGCCGATGATGATGTCGAGCTGGAAATCCTCCATGGCCGGGTAGAGGATCTCCTCCACCACGTGGGAGAGGCGGTGGATCTCATCGATGAAGAGGACGTCGTGGGGCTCCAGGTTGGTGAGGATGGCGGCCAGATCGCCCGGGCGCTCGATGACCGGCCCTGACGTGGACTTGATGTTCACCCCCATCTCGCAGGCAATGATGTTGGCGAGCGTGGTCTTGCCCAACCCCGGCGGACCATAGAGCAGCACATGATCCAGGGCCTCGCCGCGCTTTCGGGCCGCGTCGATGAAGATCCGCAGGTTCCCCTTGGCCTTTTCCTGGCCGATGTAGTCGTCCAGAGCGCGGGGGCGCAGTGATGATTCGACGTAGTCGTCGTCGGTCTTTTCAGGGCTTATCGTTCGAGTCGTCATGGGCTATTTCATCAGTACCCTGAGGGCCTGCCGGAGCACCGCTTCGGTGGAGGCATGGGGCTCGACGCTCATCTCGGCCAGCACCTTCCGCACCACCGCCTCCTTGTAACCGAGGTTCACGAGGGCCGAGGCCACGTCGTCGGCCACCTCGGCGGGGGCTTCGCTGGAGGGCGCCTCCTGGGCCGACGGCGCCATTCCCATCTTCCGGACCTTTTCCTTGAGTTCCAGCACCAGCCGCTCGGCGGTCTTTTTGCCGATGCCGGGTATGGACGAAAGCCTCACGAGATTCCCCTGCACAATGGCGGCGGCCAGTTCCTCAGGCTGGATGTTGGACAGAATGTCGCGGGCCATTTTGGGGCCGATGCCGGACACCGAGATGAGCCGTTGAAAGAACTCTTTCTCGGCAATGGTTCGGAAGCCGAAGAGGCTGATGGAATCTTCCTTCACATGGGTATGAATCGAGAGGGAAACGGTCTTTCCCTCCTCGGGAAGCTCGTAATAGGTCGAAAAGGGAATCTGGACCCGGTAGCCGACGCCGTTCACGTCGATAATGATGGCGTCGGGGGATTTGTGGGCAAGCCTGCCGGTAAGAAGGGCAATCATCGGATGCTCCGCAGCACGGATTTCATTACTGCTGAATTGGCGTGGCAGACCGCCACGGCCAGGGCGTCGGAGGCATCGGCCTGGGCGATCTCGGGGAGGTTGAGGAGCGATTTGACCATCTGCTGCACCTGCTCCTTGCGGGCGTGGCCATAACCGACCACTGCCTGCTTCACCTGCATGGCCGTGTACTCGCTGACCGGCAATCCCGCGTTCACCCCGGCCACGATGGCGGCCCCGCGGGCCTGGCCCAGCTTCAGGGCGCTCTGGGCGTTATGGGCGAGGAACACCTGCTCCACAGCCATGGCATCGGGCCGGTACTCTGCGATGACGCAGCGCAGCCCCTCGTAGATCGCGTGGAGACGGAGCGCGAACTCCCTGTGGCTGTCGGTATGGATGGCGCCGTTATCCACGTGCACGAGGCGGTTGCCGATCTTCTCGATGATGCCGTAGCCGGTGATGCGCGAGCCGGGGTCGATGCCGAGAACTCTCATGGGGAGACATTCTGCCACAGAGGGCGCGGAGAGCACAGCAGAAAAAAAAACGCGCGAAAGGAAAGGCCCGGCTTCCGACTTCCGCGCTTGAACCAACCGGGGTGGCAGGGCCCGCCTACATGAGCTTTTCCATCTCCTCAGTGGAGATGTCGAAGTTGGCATAGACGTTCTGGACGTCGTCGTTGTCCTCGAGGCGGTCCATGAGCTTGAGCATGTTCTCGGCGTTCTTGCCGTCGAGTTTCACCATGGTCTGGGGAATCATGGTGATCTCGGCGGATTCGAAGGGGAAGCCGGCCTGCTCGAGCGCCTCGCGCACGTCAATGAACGCTGCCGGGTCGGTGAGCACCTCGTACTGCTCCTCTTCGTCCGCCACGTCGTCCGCGCCGGCCTCCAGGGCCGTCTCGAAGAGCTTTTCGAAGTCAACGTCCCTGGACAGGACAATGAGCCCCTTCTTGTCGAACATCCAGGAGACGCATCCCGCCTCGCCCATGTTGCCGTTGCACTTGGTGAAGGTGCTCCGCACCTCGCCCACCGTGCGGTTGCGGTTGTCGGTCATGCACTCCACCAGCACCGCCACGCCGCCGGGGCCGTATCCCTCGTAGATGATCTCTTCGTAGCTGACCCCTTCGAGCTCGCCGGTCCCCTTCTTGATGGCCCGCTCGATGTTGTCCTTGGGCATGTTCTCGGCCTTGGCCTTGTCGATGGCGGCACGCAGGCGCGGGTTGCCGTTCGCGTCGCCGCCGCCGATTTTGGCGGCAACGGTGATCTCCTTGATCAGCTTGGTGAATACCTTGCCGCGCTTGGCATCGGCCGCCCCCTTCTTGTGCCTGATGGTGCTCCATTTATTATGTCCCGACATGCGGTTGGTCCTCCTGTCCCTAAAAGTCAGCCACCGGCCTTAAACCGGGAAATACTATCACGGGAAATTCCGGGTTGTAAAGGCCCAAACTTCATGTAAAATAGCGGTGCCGGCACCGCTACGGAGCGTCGGAATCCCATCCATTCCCAACGAGGTATCGCATGCCAACCAGCACCCCTCTGGCCCCCCTCGCCCGCCTTGCACGACGCGTCTTCCTGGCCGGCACGGCAGCGGCGCTCCTCGCCGCATGCGCCACCACTCCCCAGATAGCCGACGAAGCAGACCGGGACCTTCCGCCCATCCTGGCCCAGGACGAGATTTTTCGCCCCTACGTGAAGATTGGCACCGTTGAAGTGAACCTCAAACGCTATGGCCGCATTGAGGAACTTCAACAGGAAGCCGAAGAGTGGGCCCGTGACGCCCTGAGCATCGAAGCGTCCAAAATCGGCGCAGACGCCGTCATCCTCCCCGAAGTCCGCATCGAGAAGGACACCTACATCATCTTTCCCGTCATGTACGTCAAGGGAAAGGGGACCGCCGTCAAATTCCAGTGAAGCCCCGCCCGCACCCCGCACTTCTGAACCGGGCGGCCGGGTTTGCGACCGGAGGATGATGCGGTGAGACCGGCCTCCCCCCAAGAATGCAACAACCGGATGCGAGACGCCCCCTGCGCTACCGACCGATTCAAACTCAGCCAACGCAACGGTCCGGCACTACGCCGGGCCGCCCCCAACCAACAACCTCGTTCGTAACCACGTCTCAAAGGCCGCCCAACAGCATAATGCCCCGCCCGTATTTTCCTCGCTTGATTTTTCAATAAACCATGTTCTACTTATCAACAGAACGTTTATTCGCTCTCGTTTTTCAACCTGTTTATCACCTATAATATTGAATTTACAGGGATTGTTTTTAGATAAACTTTTCAAAACAAAATTATATTGACGGAATTAAAACGCCGTGTTAGTTTTCCAACAAAATATAACGCTGTTTTTCAAACACCCCGATCACCACGGCGTGACAGGAAAGGGAATGATGACGAGGGAGAAAAGCTCATACGCGGTACAGACCGTTGAAAAGGCCCTCGATATCCTCGAAACGCTCACGGACGAGAGCCGTCACGCCACCCTTCCCTATCTGGCCGAAAAGCTCGACCTGTCCCGCAACAAAGCGTTCCGGCTCCTGGCAACCCTGGAGAGCAAGGGGCTGGTTGAACGGGACGAGACGAGCGGTGTTTATCGCCTGGGCATCTCATCGGTCGAACTGGCCCAGAGGCTGCTGAACAGCACGAGCCTCATCCGCCACGCCCACCCGATCATGGAAAAATTGGCGCGCAAGCATGACGAGGCCGTCTATATCGCGGTCCTCAAGGGGGACGAGGTCCTTTTCCTGGACATGGTGGACTGCGAGCAGGCCATCAAGACCGCCCCCCTGGTGGGACGGCGTTTTCCCTTTTTCAGCAATGCCGCCGGCAAGGCCATCCGGGCACTGGAGTCGACCGACCTGCTGGACCGCTTCCTCAAGAAGCGGGGGCGGAACGGCGGTTCCTTCGACCCAGCGGTACTTCAGCAGGAGTTGAAGGCCGTGCGCGAGCGCGGCGTTGCCGTTGATTTCGACGGCCTGGGCGAGGGGATCGTGAGCGTTGCCGTGGCGGTACGCGACTATGCGGGCAAAGTCATCGGCGCTCTGACCCTGCTGGGACCCTCATTCCGCATGATGGCATCCCGCATGGAAAACGAGATTATCCCTTCGCTGCGCGAAGGGGCGGAAATACTCTCCATGAAGTTTGGCTACGCAAAGCTGTGACCGGAGAACTGCCAGAACAAACCATGGGCGAAAGGGGGGAGGAGACGTAGAGGATTGCGACGAAAGGCAACGGGAGCGGGACGCTGCTCCCTGGGAATGCAAATTCACGACGAAAGGAGTAACGAACCATGGCAGAAAAACAGTACGATTGGGCGTCAATAGCCAAAAACCCCAAGTTCGTCGAGCTCCACCGGAAGAAGACCACCTTCCTGGTCGGCTGGTGGGTGTTTTCGACCGTCTTCTACTTCCTCCTCCCCATCGGTGCGGCCTATGCACCCGGCCTCTTCAAGATCAAGATCCTGGGACGGATCAACTTCGGCTACCTGTTCGCCCTTTCCCAGTTCTTCGTCTCCTGGGGGATCGCCATGTACTATGCCCATGTGGCCAACAAAGACTTCGACCGGCTCACCCGCGAGCTGGTGGATGAGCTCAAATAGGAAGGAGGTCTGTGATGAAAAAACTGATTGCCGGTATCACTCTGGCCCTTTCCCTGGGCTCGTTCGCCTTCGCTGAAGAGCCGGCCAAGGCCCCGGCCGCCCCCGGCGCTCCGGCTGCAGCAACCGCTCCGGCCGCAACGACTCCGGCTCCGGCGGCAACCGATGCCGCCAAAGCGGCAACGCCGGCCCCGGCTCCCGAAGCGAAGCACACCGTGAAGGCCAACCCGATGGTCACCATCCCCATCTTCCTGATCATTATCGGGGTCACCATGGCCGTTGTGGTCTGGTCGGCCAAGAGGACCAAGTCGGCCGCCGACTTCTACACCGCCGGCGGCGGCATCACCGGCACCCAGAACGGATGGGCCATTGCGGGCGACTACATGTCCGCCGCCTCGTTCCTGGGGATTTCGGGCATGATCTCCCTCTACGGCTACGACGGGTTCATGTACTCGGTGGGCTGGCTCGTGGCCTACATCACGGTGCTCCTGATCGTGGCCGAGCCCTGCCGTAACGCGGGCAAGTACACCCTGGGCGACATCCTCTCCTTCCGCACCGAGCCCAAGGTCGTCCGGGCCGTCTGCGCCATCTCCGTCGTTGCCGTCTCCACCTTCTACCTGACCGCCCAGATGGTCGGCGCAGGCAAGCTCATGCAGCTCCTGCTCGGCATCCCCTACAAGTTCGCCATCATCGGCGTCGGCATCCTCATGGTCGGCTACGTCGTGTTCGGCGGCATGACCGCCACCACCTGGGTCCAGATCATCAAGGCCGGCCTCCTCATGACCGGCGCGGGCCTCCTCTCCGTCCTGGTCGGTCTCAAGGCCGGCATGAACCCGTTCACGTTCTTCAACGACATCGCCACCAACCCCAACATCATCGAGCACGTGCAAAAGGTCGTTCTCAAAGACCCCGTTGCCGTGGCAGGCTTCGATTACGGGCAGCGCTTCCTTGAGCCGGGCCTCTTCCTGAAGAACCCGCTCGACCAGATTTCCCTCGGCATGGCGCTGGTGCTCGGCACCGCCGGCATGCCCCACATCCTGATGCGCTTCTTCACCGTGCCCACGGCCCAGGCCGCCCGCAAGTCCGTTATCGTGGCCATGTTCATCATCGGCTCCTTCTACATCCTGACCACGCTCCTTGGCTTCGGCGCCGCCATCCACGTGACCCCGCAAGGGATCACCGCAGTCGACAAAGGCGGGAACATGGCCGCCATGATGCTGGCCCAGCAACTGGGCGGCGACATCTCCCCCTTCCTGGGCGACCTGCTCCTGGCGTTCCTGTGCGCCGTTGCCTTCGCCACCATCCTGGCCGTGGTGTCGGGTCTGGTTCTGGCCGCTTCCGCTGCCATCGCCCACGACATCTACGTAAACGTCATCAAGGACGGCCACGCCGACCAGCACGAGCAGGTCATGGCCGCCCGGATCACCTCCCTGTGCGTCGGCGCCGCCGGCATCCTGATCGGCATCGCGGCCGAGAAGCAGAACGTGGCCCACCTGGTGGCCCTGGCCTTCGCCGTTGCCTCCTCGGGCAACCTGCCGGTGGTGGTCATGTCCCTCTTCTGGCGCAAGTTCAACACCGCCGGCGTCGTGTCGGGCCTCGTGGTCGGCACCGTGGCATCCATCGCCCTGGTGATGGTCTCCCCCAACATGACCTACCCGAAGGTCGTTGCCGCCGACGCCCAAAAGGTCGTCAAGAAGCTGGAAGAGAAGCAGGCCGGCGGTGCGGTCCTTTCCGAGAAGGAGATGAAGGATCTCGACAAGGCCAAGGGCGACTACGAGAAGAACAAGGACGGCAAATCGTTCCTCGGTCTCGACAAGCCGCTCATCACCCTGAAAAACCCGGGCATCATCTCGATCCCGCTGGGCTTCATCGCCGCCATCATCGGCTGTCTGGCCTTCCCGAGCCGCCGTTCCGAGGAGATGTTCGACGAGATCTACGTCCGCCAGAACACCGGCATCGGCATGGCAAAGGCCATCGACCACTAAACGGCACGCCGATCATCGGCACACCCGCAGGTCACGGGGGAAGGGAAACCTTCCCCCTTTTTTCATATGTTTTCATACCCACGTTTGATATCAACCGGAATTACTTCATAAAATACCATTAGCAAAATCCCCTCACCCAGCGTGGCGCCATTCGTTTCAAAACGAATACCAGGTATCCGCGCACCACGATAGCACCCATACCCACCTTGAAAATAAACAGACTGTTTGCTGCCATTCTATTTATTATTATTTAATTTCAATAACTTACAACCGGTTTCTTGTCCAAATAAAAAACTATTGCAAAAAAATATACAGCCGTTATATTAGGAACGCATTTCAGGTCAATAAAATGACGTTATTTCAGAGTGTTTACACCGCATTTCCGATGTCACACCAGTTGTACCCCCCGGCACCATTGTCATTAACAGCCCACCGGTCTCTATGCCGGAGCCCTGCCCCAGGCGGGGAGACATAACCGGCCCATACCCGCATGCCCACAATGAAAGGAGGACACGAAACCGAAACCGAGGACGTCACAAGCGCTTCGGTACAGGGCGGGACGCCGCTCTCGACGCGCTTACCACACATGAAAGGAGTAACTGAACCATGGCAGAAAAGCAGTATAACTGGAGCGCCATCGCGAAGAACCCCAAGTTCGTCGAGCTCCACCGGAAAAAGACCACCTTCCTGGTCGGGTGGTGGGTCTTTTCGACCGTTTTCTATTTCCTCCTCCCCATCGGCGCAGCCTATGCACCCGGCCTCTTCAAGATCAAGATCCTGGGACGGATCAACTTAGGCTACCTGTTCGCCCTTTCCCAGTTCTTCGTCTCCTGGGGGATCGCCATGTACTACGCCCATGTGGCCAACAAAGACTTCGACCGGCTCACCCGCGAGCTGGTGGATGAGCTGAAGTAAGGAGGAATGAATCCGATGAAGAGACTCATTGCAGCGTTTTCCCTCGCCCTCTCGCTGGGCACATTCGCCTGGGCCAACGAGCCGGCCAAAGCACCGGCCGCACCCCAGGAGCAGACCGTTGCGGCCCCTGCCCAGTCAGCAGCGGCCCCGGCCGCGCCCGCTGCTGAAAAAGCCGCCGTGCCGGCAGCACCGGCCGAGCAGAAGCATGAAGTGAAGGCCAACCCGATGGTCACCATCCCCATCTTCCTGATCATCATCGGCGCCACCATGGCCGTTGTGGTCTGGTCGGCCAAGCAGACCAAGTCGGCCGCCGACTTCTACACCGCCGGCGGCGGCATCACCGGTACCCAGAACGGATGGGCCATTGCGGGCGACTACATGTCCGCCGCTTCGTTCCTGGGGATTTCCGGCATCATTTCCCTCTACGGCTATGACGGGTTCATGTACTCGGTGGGTTGGCTCGTGGCCTACATCACGGTGCTCCTGATCGTGGCCGAGCCCTGCCGCAACGCCGGCAAATTCACCCTGGGCGACATCCTCTCCTTCCGCACCGAGCCCAAGTCGGTTCGGGCTGCCGCGGCCATCTCCACCGTTGCCGTCTCCACCTTCTACCTGACCGCCCAGATGGTCGGCGCAGGCAAGCTCATGCAGCTCCTGCTCGGCATCCCCTACAAGACCGCAGTCATCGGCGTCGGCATCCTCATGGTCGGCTACGTCGTGTTCGGCGGCATGACCGCCACCACCTGGGTCCAGATCATCAAGGCCGGCCTCCTCATGTCCGGCGCTGCTCTGCTCTCCGTCCTGGTGGGCCTCAAGTCGGGCATGAACCCGTTCACGTTCTTCAACGACATCGCCACCAGCTCCAACATCATCGAGCACGTGCAAAAGGTCGTCCTCAAAGACCCCGTTGCCGTGGCAGGCTTCGATTACGGGCAGCGCTTCCTTGAGCCGGGCCTCTTCCTGAAGAACCCGCTCGACCAGATTTCCCTCGGCATGGCGCTGGTGCTCGGCACCGCCGGCATGCCCCACATCCTGATGCGCTTCTTCACCGTGCCCACGGCCCAGGCCGCCCGCAAGTCGGTCATCATCGCCATGTTCATCATCGGCTCCTTCTACATCCTGACCACGCTCCTCGGCTTCGGCGCCGCCATCCACGTGACCCCGCAATCCATCATGAATGTGGACAAAGGCGGAAACATGGCCGCCATGATGCTGGCCCAGCAACTGGGCGGCGACATCCACCCCTTCCTGGGCGACCTGCTCCTGGCGTTCCTGTGCGCCGTTGCCTTCGCCACCATCCTGGCCGTGGTGTCGGGTCTGGTTCTGGCCGCTTCCGCTGCCATCGCCCACGACATCTATGTGAACGTCATCAAGGGAGGCCATGCCGACCAGCATGAGCAGGTAAAGGCTGCCCGGATCACCTCCTTCGTGGTCGGTGCCTGCGGCATCGTCATCGGCATCGCGGCCGAGAAGCAGAACGTGGCCCACCTGGTGGCCCTGGCCTTCGCCGTTGCCGCCTCGGGCAACCTGCCGGTCGTGGTGCTCTCCCTGTTCTGGAAAAAGTTCAACACCGCCGGTGTCATAGCGGGACTGGTGACCGGCACCATCGTCTCCATCGCCCTGGTGATGGTCTCCCCCAACATGACCTATCCGAAGAAAGTGGCTGAAGATGCACAGAAAGTTGTGGTCAAGCTGGAGGGGAAACAGGCGAGCGGTGCGGTTCTTACCGAGAAGGAAGTGGCGGACCTGGGCAAGGCCAGGGCCGACTACGAGACGAACAAGGACGGCACATCGTTCCTCGGTCTCGACAAGCCCCTCTTCGGGCTCAAGAATCCGGGCGTGGTGTCCATCCCGCTGGGCTTCATCGTGGCGATCATCGCCGCCCTTGCCTTCCCGAGCCGCCGTTCCGAGGAAATGTTCGACGAACTGTACGTCCGCCAGAACACCGGCATCGGCATCGCCAAAGCGGTGGACCACTAACGGGCTGTCAACGAATCAAACATTGTGTTAAACTTTGGGGGAAGGTCAGCCTTCCCCCTTTTTTTACCTTCGGAGCGCCTGGAAGATGCCCCATAGCGTCGAACAGCACATAACCGCCATCACTGATCGGATCAAGGATTTCGTCCGGTTTCTGGACCGGGAGGAAGTGACGCCGGTGCTGGCGGAATTGCGGGAGATGTTCGCCCGCGAGCTGCGGGCGACGGAGGGGTTCGCCTCCCACGAGCGCGAACTCCACGGCCGGATTCATCACGAATCCGATTACGAACAGTTGCGTGCCATCCATGACGAACTGAACACGCTGGAAATGGAGCGGTTCCTCGCCATCAGCTCCGTGGCGGCTCTCCACGCTAACTGCACGGAATACCGGGACATCCTGGCCGACCGGGCCCTCGTCCTGGCCGAAGGCGAAATGGAGCGCAACGGCCGCGGCCGGGCGCCATGCCGCTATGCCCTCTGCAGCATGGGGAGCGACGGCCGCGAGGAGCAGACCCTCATCACGGATCAGGATTATCTGATTGTCTATGGGGACGGGGGCGGAGAGGCGGCCGATGAATGGTTCCGGGAGTTCTCGGAGCTGATCGTGGAGCGGCTGGCACAGATCGGGTTCAAGAAGTGCACCGGCGACATCATGCCGTCGAACCCCACCTGGCGCGGCTCGCTCTCCCAGTGGCGACGCAAGCTTCTGGCCATCGTCCGTTACGAATACGAGGACTACGCCAAGAACCTCATGGACCTGATCGTGATCTCCGACGCGCGGCACGTGGCCGGTGACCGGAGCCTGGCGGAAACGCTCACCTCAACCATCAGGGCGTTGGAAAAGGATTATTTCCAGGTATTGTGGGGCATGGCCAAGGCAGCCACGGAAATGAAACTGGCTCTGGGATTTCTCAAACGGCTCTGGACCGAGGGATCCGGGGAACACAAGGGGGAGTTCAACCTGAAGCTGCTGGCCTGGGCGCCGCTGGTGATGAACGTCCGCATCCTCGCCATCAACCAGGGGGTGCCGGCCACCAATACCGTGAAGCGGATCGAGCACCTGGCCCGGGAGGGGAGCTTCTCGCCCCCGTTCGCCCACGGGCTCGTGGAAGCCTACGAGGTGCTCACCCGCCACCGGATTCTTCTTCAGATCAAGGTCATAAAGGGAATTCAGAAGAGCTCCTACTACCTGAACCCGTACACCCTGCCCGCTGAAGAGCGTGAAGCGATCCGTCAGGCCCTGCTCCGGATCGAGGACCTGCAGCGGACCATCCACACCAACTTCTCGATCATGTAGCCCGCACTGCGTGAGAGTTCCCCGCTTTACACCCTTTACCCCCTGTGTTACAAGCTGATATACATTATTTTCCACAGAGGTTCGCCATGCCCATCGCCACGAAAATCGCCGGCCACATTTCCAAGTCGTCATGGATTCGCAAAATGTTCGAGGAGGGGGAGCGGCTGCGGCAGATCCACGGCGCCGACAACGTGTACGACTTCACCATCGGCAATCCCGATACGGAGCCGCCCCAGCAGTTCCGGGAAGAGCTCCTCAACCTGGCCCGGCATCCCGTGCCCGGCATGCACCGCTACATGAGCAACGCGGGCTATGCGGAAACCCGCGGTGCCGTGGCCGAAGTCCTTTCGGAGGCAGCAGGGCTGGAGGTGAAGGCCGACCATGTCATCATGACCTGCGGGGCCGGCGGCGCCCTCAACGTGGTCCTGAAGACCATTCTGAACCCCGGGGAAGAGGTGATCATCCTGGCCCCCTACTTCGTGGAATACAAGTTCTACATCGACAACCACGGCGGGGTACCGCGGGAAGTCTGGACCGACCGCGGGACCTTCCAGCTCGACGTGGCGGCCATCGAGGCGGCCGTGACCGCCAAGACCCGGGCGATCATCATCTGCTCGCCCAACAACCCCACCGGCGTCATGTATCCCGAAGAGAGCCTGGCGGCCCTGGGCGAGATGGTGGCGCGGATGGAGCGGCGCTTCGACCGCCAGATCTACGTCATCTCCGACGAGCCCTATGCCCGGATCAGCTACGACGGCAAGCAGGTGCCGAACATCTTCCGGTTCGTGCAGAGTTCCGTCATCGTCACCTCCCACAGCAAGGACCTGGCCCTGCCCGGCGAGCGGATCGGCTATCTGGCAGCCAATCCCCGTGCGCGCGGCGTGGAGCAGTTCATGGAAGGGGCGGTCTTCTCCAACCGGGTCCTCGGCTTTGTCAATGCGCCGGCCCTCATGCAGCGGCTCGTGGCCAAGCTGCAGCGGGCCTCCGTGGACATCGGCGAGTACCAGGCCAAACGGGACCTGTTCTACGACAACCTCACCGCAATGGGATTCAGGATGGTGAAGCCCGACGGCGCCTTCTACCTCTTTCCCCAATCACCCCTGGCGGATGACGTGGCATTCGTCACCATGGCCCAGAAGCACCGCATCCTGCTCGTCCCCGGTGCGGGCTTCGGCGCGCCCGGCTTCTTCAGGATCGCCTACTGCGTGGATCGGGGGGTCATTGAACGGAGCCTGCCCGCATGGCGGGAGCTGGCCCGGGACGCGGGGCTTTCGGGGGGATGCAGGTAGCCGGAAACCCAAAGCAATTTCATTATGAACCCTGCATCACAATATCCCCTGACTTGACTTTGCGGATTGAAATACGCTAAGGTCATGTCACTTTTGACATAGCATCAACACCTGCCGCAGATACACGACAATACTAAACCATCCGCGAGGATGGGACGGAAAGCCCACAGGGTCTCCCCGAGACAGCCGGGTCGCCGAACTATCGATACCGATATTCAGGCGGCCCGGTTTTTTGTTGTGGTGGCGAACAAGGAGACAACAGTATGACCATGGGGAAAAAAATACAGGAAATGGCGGTATGGATAGAATTTCTGGTTGGATCGGGTCTTGCGATCTTTTTCCACCTGGTGCTCCACTACGAGCAGGCCGCCTACGTGATCTTCGGCATCGGCATCCTGCTGGCCCTGGGCACCTACCTGATCCGGGAGGACATCGAAAAAAACCGTGCCCACTTGGTGGAGCAGTATCATCAGTCCCATGAGATACCCTTTGCCCTGGCCAGCATCACCGATCCCGAGTGTCTGGCAAAGGCCCATGAGTTGATTGCCGGTGCCAAGCGGAGCATCACGCTCCTCCAGCAGGGGTACATACCGCTCGACGAGAACGAATTCTATCTGGAAGGGGCACGGCTGTCCGACCAGGCGGTGCGCGAAATACGGGCCGTGGATCCGCTCACGGCAGGCTACTGGACCCGGGGGGCCCTGGTCAACTTCTACCAGGCAAACCTGCGCGCCCTGGACCGGGGGGTGAGGATCAGAAGGATCTTTGTCCTCAACCGGGAAGAGCTGGCCGAGCCCGAGATCCAGAAGGTGCTCCTGGGCCAATACCGCGACGACATCGACATCAGGATCGTCTATCGGGACGAATTGCCGGCAACGGGCGACGCCATCGGCAGAGACACCAACAGCTCGTTCGACTTCGCCCTCTACGACGACCGGGTGGCCACCGACGTTTTCGCCCATCCGGGCAAGTACTACGGCAGAAAGACGGGACATCCCGTTGAAGTGGCCAAGTACCGGCACCTCTACGACCTGATCGAGCACAGCGCCCATGCGGTCTGCGAGGAAGGGGACCGGATCGCGCCGTCAGCCGGGGCCATGCCGTTGGCATCATGACCTGGTTGAAAAAAGGCCGTAACCCCCAGGAGGGTTACGGCCCTGTCACAGGGTAGCGGATCAGCCTATCCCCTGCCCAACGCCTCCAGCATGGCGACGCCCATCCGCGTGGGGCTGGTGGCCACCACCACCCCGCATTCGGTGAGGGTCCGGATTTTGTCCTCGGCCTTTCCCTTGCCGCCGGTAATGATGGCGCCGGCATGCCCCATCCGCTTGCCCGGAGGAGCGGTGACGCCGGCGATGAAGGATGCCACCGGTTTTTTCATGTGTTCCGTGATCCAGTAGGCCGCATCCTCCTCGGAGGTGCCGCCGATCTCGCCGATCATGAAGACCGCCTCGGTATCCTTGTCCTCGTTGAAGAGCTTGAGCACGTCGATGAAGTTCATGCCGATGATCGGGTCGCCGCCGATGCCGACGCAGGTGGACTGGCCGAGCCCCGCCTCGGTGATCTGCTTGACCGCCTCGTAGGTGAGGGTGCCGCTGCGGGAAACCACGCCGATCCTGCCGGGCTTGTGGATATAGCCGGGCATGATTCCCACCTTGCACTCGCCCGGAGTGATGACCCCGGGGCAGTTCGGTCCCACGAGCCGGGTCCGGCTCTCCTGGAGGATGCGCTTCACCGGCACCATGTCGCGCACCGGAATCCCCTCGGTGATGCAGACCGCCAGCTCCAGTCCCGCGTCGGCCGCCTCAAGGATGGCGTCGGCCGCGGCCGGCGGCGGGACAAAGATCATGGACGCGTTGGCTCCGGTGCACCTGACCGCTTCCTCGACGGTGTTGAAGACCGGAATCCCTTCGATGTGGATTCCCCCTTTGCCGGGGGTGACGCCGGCAACGATCTTGGTGCCGTAGTCCCGGCACTGCTGGGTGTGGAAGAGTCCGCTGCGGCCGGTTATGCCCTGAACGACTATTTTCGAATCGCTGTTGATGAGTATGGACATGTATGTTCTCCGTTTATCCCGAAAATGGAGGGCGGGGATATCCCGCGCCCGCACGCGTCAGCCGAGCATCCCCACGATCCGTTCCGCACCCTCGCCCAGGGAGTCGGCGGTCTGGACGTTGAGCCCCGATTCGACCAGCAGTTGCTTCCCTTCTGCCACCTTGCTGCCGTCCATCCGGACCACGATCGGCAGGGTGCAGTGCACCTCGCTGGCAGCCTCGATGATCCCCTGGGCGATCACGTCGCAGCGCATGATGCCGCCGAAGATGTTGACGAAGACCCCCTTCACGTCCGCATCCTCCAGGATGATCTTGAAGGCCTCGGCCACCTTCTCGCGGGTGGCGCCGCCGCCGACGTCCAGGAAGTTGGCCGGCTCGCCGCCGAACTCCTTGAGCACGTCGAGGGTGGCCATGGCGAGCCCCGCGCCGTTGACCATGCAGCCGATAGTGCCGGAGAGCTTGATGTAGGAGAGGTCATACTTGCCGGCATTGATCTCCAGGGTGTCGAGCTGGGAGTAATCCACCATGTCCGGGTATTCCCGGTGCCGGAAGATGGCGTTGTCGTCGAAGTTGATCTTGGCGTCCATGGCCATGAGCCAGCCGGCACGGGTGACCACCAAGGGGTTGATCTCGACCAGTGAGCAGTCCTTTTCCAGAACCACCTTGTAGAGATTGAGCATCAGCTCCACGCAGTCTTCGCAGAGGGTGCCGGAAAGCCCCAGGGCCAGGGCGATGCGGCGGGCCTGGAACGGGCGAAGTCCCGTGTAGGGGTCGATGGTGAGCACATGGATCTTGTCCGGGGACTTCTGGGCCACCTCCTCGATGTCCACGCCCCCTTCGGCCGAAGCGATGAGGCAGTAGCGGGAGGTGGAACGGTCGAGGGTAATGGAGAGATAGAACTCGCGGGCGATCTCCACGGCCTCCTCCACCAGGATGCGGCGGACCTTGAGCCCTTCGGGTCCGGTCTGCGGGGTGACGAGGCGGCGGCCGAACAAGTCCTTGCCGTAATCCTGGGCCTGTTCCGGATGATGGACCAGCTTGACGCCCCCGGCCTTGCCGCGCCCGCCGGCATAGATCTGGGCCTTGATGACGCAATGCCCTCCCATCTCCTTGGCCGCCCGCTCCACCTGGTCTGAGGTGAGGGCCACCCGACCCCGGGGAACCGGGATGCCGTAGGCGCTCAGTATTTCCTTTGCCTGGTACTCATGAATGTTCATGCCGCCCCCTTTAGTATTAATAAAACGGTTTTACGTATACCATACGCACGACAAGAGTGGTAAGACAAACTCACAGAGCCAACCTTAACTGTTTACTCCTGTCGTCAACGACTTATAATGATACCAGACTATGTCCAGGGAGGAAGCCGTGCCCGGAACCGATCTTCAGGAACTTGTCGCCCGCGGGATGAAGGCCGCCGACAGCGGCAGGACCGCTGCAGCACTCGAATGTTTCGAGCGGGTGGTAAGATTGCAGAGCACCCCTGCCAACTGGTCCTATCTCGCCTTCTGCCTTGCCCGTGAGCGGCGGCAGTTTGAGCATGCGACCCGGCTCTGCGAGGAAGCGGTCCGCCGCGAGCCCCACAGCTCGGTTCTCTATCTGAACCTGGGAAAGGTCCATCTCCTTGCCGGCCGCAAGGACGACGCCATCAGAACCTTTCGCCAGGGACTCCTCTACGAGCGCAATGCCTTGATCGAATCGGAACTGCGCAGGCTCGGGCTGAGGAAACCACCGGTCCTGAGCTTTCTTGCCAGGGAACATCCTGTCAACAAATATCTCGGCATAGTGCTGAAAAAGTTGAAGATACGATGAGCCACCCGGGGCGATTGAAAGGAGGGGCGCCATGATCAGGCACCTGGAATTCAAGAGCAGAGCGCGAACCGACATGATCGACATCACGTCCGCGGTACAGGAGCAGGTGCGGTCTGCCGGAGTCCGGAACGGCGTGTGCCATCTCTTCGTGCTTCACACCACGGCGGGAATCACCATCAACGAGGGGGCCGACCCGGCGGTCCAGCGCGACATGGTCAGCTTCCTCGACCGGCTTGTCCCCATCGATCCCTACTTCACCCACGCGGAAGGGAATTCGGACGCGCACATCAAATCAACCCTCACGGGAACCTCACTCACCATTTTCATCGTGGAGGGGAAATTGCTGCTCGGCAATTGGCAGTCGGTCTACCTCTGCGAATTCGACGGGCCACGTCATCGGCGGGTAGCCCTCAAGGTGGTGAACGATCCCTGACGCATCCACGGCTCAGTCACGGATCCCGTTCCTCAAGTTTCCCGTTGTTTTGCCGATAGGAATACTCATGAAAGAGTACATACTCGATAGCACTCCGCCCCGGACAGGGGGACGGCCATGATCGGAGCCGCCGGATCTCTCGTGGCGGCCGGCCTGCTGCTGGGGATGATCGCGGGATTTGTCATGCACCGCTCCGATTTCTGCATGGCGGGCGCCTTCCGCGACCTGTTCCTCTTCGGCAGCCTCACCATGCTTCGGCCCGTGCTGCTCATGTCAGCGGCAGCCATGGTCCTGTTCGAGGCCGGACGCTTATGTGGCCTGGTATCGCTGTCCCCTTTCCCCCTTTTCGAGATCCCCTCCGCATCGAACCTCGCGGGAGGCGCCATTTTCGGCCTCGGCATGGTGCTGGCGGGAGGATGTGTGGTGGGGACCCTCTACCGGGTCGGGGCAGGAAACGTCGCCGCCATGGTTACGCTGGCGGGACTCGTGGCGGGGAGCGGGCTCTACGCGGAGATCCACCCCGCCTGGAAGCGCCTGGCCGATGCCACCGCCATGCCGGCCCTGGGAACGACGGTCCCGGCGTACCTGGGGATCGAATCCTATTGGCTCACGGTGCCGCTGGCCACCGGCGCCGCCCTGGTCTTCCTCCGCTGGCGGCGCCAGGGCAGGCTGACCCGCCAGGCACAGGTGGAAGGCTACCTCCAGCCGTGGCTGACCGCGCTGGTGCTGGCGGGAGTCAGCCTTCTGTCCGTGATGGCCACCACCATGCCGCTGGGGGTGACCACGTCCTACACAAAGGCGGGAGTATGGCTTCTCGACCGGCTCGCTCCCGGACACCTGGCCGAGCTCTCCTACGTCCGGACACTGCCGCTCAACCTAGCGGCGACAACGCCCCTCGGCGGCATTCCCCTCATCGGCGGGCCCGCTCCGGTAATGGACGCGATCACGCTTGTCCAGGTACCGGTCATCGCCGGAATCATCGCGGGCAGCGCGCTTTCCGCGCTCCTGCTGGGGGAGTTCGGCCTCCGCTACCGCATCCCGGCCCGCCAGTACCTGGCAGCCCTGGCTGGCGGGATTCTCATGGGCCTTGCCGCACGGATGGCCCCCTCCTGCAACATCTGGCACCTGGCCGGAGGACTGCCGATTCTGGCGTGGCAGAGCATTATCTTTACGGCAGGACTCCTGGCCGGCGCCTGGCTGGGGAGCAGAGCCATCGCCCGATGCCTTGCATGACCGGCCCCTGACGGGCTTCCGGACCATCCCGCGACAGAGGTGTATGCCATGACAACCATTGAATTCGACATCCGCGGCCAGATATGTCCCTCCACGCTGCTGACGGCGCTGAAGGAAATCAACCACCACCGCACCGGTCTCAAAAACGGGAACTGCATGCTCGTGTTCCTGACCGACAACCGGGATGCAACCATCACGATCCCGGAAACGGTGCGCAACATGGGATATGGGGGCCAGGTGGAAAAGCGCGACGGATACTACGTACTGACGATCTCACGGGCGGGCTGAAGCAATGGGCATCATTGATACCTTGAAATCATTTCTCGGCAACCTGTCCGGCAGGGACGAGATCCGCCGGCTCCACAGGGAAAACGAGAAGTTGGCCGAGCGGGAGCGCAAGGCGATCGCCTATATCCGGGAGAAGACGAACCACCTGCTGACCACCATGGGCACCCTCCCCCTGCGCCACGAAGAGCTCGACGACCGCAGCCTGCTGGAAGTGGATCCCATCGGCATCGTCTGCAACTCCTTCGAGCAGATTCTCGAACACATGAAAGAGGTGAATGCCGAGCTGAAGCTGGCCCATGACGAGATTCAGGGGATCTTCGACTGCTCCGACGCCGCTATTTTCGTGCTGGACACCTCGAGGAACATCCAGGCGAGCAATTCCCAGGCCCGGAAAATATTCGCCTACGACGGCAACCCCGTCGGGAAGACCTGCGATGAGATGATCTGCCGCATGGAGCACCCCGACGACTGCATTTTCGCGAGCATCATGGCCTCGAAGCGCGCCGAGCGGCGCAGCGAGTGCGGCCGCGTCGGAAGATGGTTCAACGTCCACGGCGCCCCCATCAAGGACCGTTTCGGCGACATCACCCACGTGGTTCTCTTCTACACGGACATAACCGAGGAAAAGCGGGTGCTCGACACGCTCCGCGAACGGGAGGGGATGTACGACCTGATCCTCGACAACGCCAGCGACCTGTTCCAGAGCATAGCCATCGACGGCTCCATCAACTACGTGAACCGGGCTTGGCGCACCACCCTGGGCTACACGGACGAAGACCTCGCCACGCTCTCCATCTTCGACGTCATCCATCCGAAGTCCGTGGACCACTGCCGGGAAATCTTCTTGAGACTGCTGGCCGGCGCGCGTTCGGGGCCGGTCTCCTTCTCCTTCGTGACAAAACACGGCCGGACCGTGCCGGTCACCGGCTCCGTATCGTGCAATTTCCGGGACGGGAAACCCTATGCCACCTGTGGCATTTTCCACATCATGTCCGGCATCGGCCAGGACAGCGCCGCCCCCTGCCCCGGCACGGAGGACCGGGCCGACAGCCAGCGCGCCGGCTGATCCGCGGCCATGGCCAGCACTGCTTCCGGTTCCTGTTTCACCCATTCCCCCGACACCCTCATTCACTATCGTACCCACGGCTGCGGCCCGGTGCACGTGGTCTTCATCCACGGCTTTGCCGCGGCCCTGACCACCTGGGACGACCTGGCCCCGCTCTTCCCCCCCGACCGCTTCACCCTCTACCTGATTGACCTGAAGGGGTTCGGCTTTTCGTCCAAGCCGCGGTGCGGATCGTATTCCCTTGAAGAGCAGGCCGCCGTGGTCACGGCCTTCATAAAGGCACAGGGGCTTCGGCAGGTAGTGCTCGCTGGGCATTCCCTCGGCGGCGGCATCGCGTTGCTGGTTGCCCTCCGGGCGGGTGAGCGGGGTGACGACGGACTGATCGGCCGGCTGGTGCTCCTGGACTGTGCCGCTTACCCCCAGCGGCTTCCCCGCTTCATGCGGCTGCTCCGGGTACCGGTGCTCGCCCGGCTCGGCATGGCCCTGATCCCGGTACGCCTGATCGTCAAGGCCACCCTCCGCGCGGTGTTCGAGGACCCAGCCGCCATCACGGCGGAACGCATCCTGCGGTATGAAACCTGTTTCGGCAGAAGGGGGATAGCGCGGGTGCTGATCCGGACCGTGCGGGAGCTTTCCCGGACCGATGCCTCAACCGTCATTCAGCGGTATGGGGCGATAGACATTCCCGCCCTCATCATCTGGGGAGAAAACGACCGCATCGTCCGGCCGGCCCAGGGCCGCCGCCTGGCTGAGGACCTGCCGTCGGCGCGACTGGCCGTCATCGGCACCTGCGGTCACAATCCCCACGAGGAGCAGCCACTCAGGACCTACGAACTGATGCGGGAATTCATCGAACAAGAAGAGGAGAAGGGCGAGGGTGCGGGCACCGCACAACGCGGCAGATGGCCTGCGCAGTAGTTCTGCATCAGATGAGTATGGCTAAGGGGTGCGGCGGAGTCCGTCGACAAAGCGCCGGTAGCGCTCCTCGCCGGCTATGAACCGGATGATCCTGACTCCCATGCCGCTCTTCCTGACGAGATGAATGACCTGGGGAGGAACCTTTTTGGACCACCTGACCATCCCTTCCAGGAAGACCGGATCGCCATCGGGCAATTCCAGTTCGATCTGAATGAGGGTACCCGGCGGGCAGAGGTTGGTGGTCTTGACGAAAAGGCCGCGGGCCGAGACATCTTCGGTAAAAGCGAGCCGGCTGGGGGTATCGGTTCCGAACCTGAGCGACAGGCGCCTTTTGACTCTTCCCGCCTTCCGTTTCTCGGCCATGACCGCATCCTTTCCGTTTCAACCCTGATCTGGGGTTCTGGTGAGAGTTACGGGCAGCGACTGACCAAACGAGACACTGCCACGACCGCCCGATTCGCACACATAAAATGTATGCGGTCATGGGGACCGGCGGGCGGTGTCTCCCGTGGACGCGGAACCGCCGGTTACGGCAGGGTGAAGGTGAAGGTGGCCCCGTGGCCCTGCACGCCATGGGCGGTTACGGTGCCGCCGTGCCGCTCGATGACCCGCTGTACGGTGGCGAGCCCCACGCCGGTGCCCGGGAACAGTCCCTCGTCGTGGAGCCGCTGGAACACCTCGAAGATCCGTCCCACCGCTCCCATGTCAAAACCGGCGCCGTTGTCGCGGAGATAAAAGACGCGTTCGCCGTTGCGGTCGATGGAGCCGAATTCGATCCGTCCGCCATCCACGTTACGGGTGAATTTCCAGGCATTGGACAGCAGATTCTGCAAGGCCACGCGGAGCAGGGAGGGATCTCCCTCGGCCGTCAGCTCGGGGGAAATGACGAAATCGACCCGGCGGGCCGGGTCTGACCGGCGCAGGTCCAGGGCGAGCTGGCTGACCATGGCGCCCATGTCCACCGTCTCGCGACGGAGCTCCTTGCGCGAAACCCGGCTCAGAACCAGCAGGGCATCCATGAGGTCCTCCATCTGGGCCCCTCCCTCGCTGATGCATGACAACAGAAACCGCCCCTCGTCGCCCATCCGCTCACCGTATAATTCCCGAAGCGCCTCCACGGCACAGGATATCTTGGTGAGCGGAGCGCTCAGGTCGTGGGAGAGGGAATGGCTGAACGCCTCCAGCTCCCGGTTGTTGGCCGCCAGGTCCCTGGCGCGGCGCTCCAGGGTGGCATTGAGGGACCTGATTTCCTCCTCGTTGTGCCTGCGTTCGGTCACGTCGCGCACCACTTCGACGCCGGCGACAATTTCGCCGGAGGCATTGCGCACGGGAGAGAAGGTGATCTCCAGGAAACGTGTCTCCCCCCTGCTGGTGAGCCGGCGGGTCCCCGCACGCACTTCGCCCGTCTCCATGGTGCGGGCCATGGGGCAGTCGCCGCAGGTGTCCGGGTCTTCGCCGTATGCCTCGGAGCAGAGCTCCCCCCCATGCTCGCCGATGAGGCGCTCATGGGCCCGGTTCTGGTAGACGATGCGGAAATCCCGGTCAAGCATGCAGACCCCGTCGCCCACCGCGGCAATGACGGCATCGGTCCTGGCCTTTTCGTCCAGGGCAGCGGCTGCCGCCGCTTCCAGCTCCCGGACCAGCAGCCGGCGCTCCCTGAACAGCCTGCGGACGAAGATAATGAGCAGCAGTTGGGCAATGAGGGGGATCAGGTGGAACAGGGAGGCAAGCAAGGCCGGCACGTGAAGGTGGCCACACTCGCATTCCACCTGGGGGATGACGGCATCGATCACCGCATCGACGAACCAGAAGGCCGTAAGCGCCATCAGGGCCGTGACAATGATCGATTCGGTACCGTTTTTCAGCGGGACATTCATTGTTTTCACGGACAAGACCTCGCGTCCCTGCGGGGAGTCATCTCTCAAACAGCATCGACATTCCACCAGTTGCGCCACTGTACAACCAAAGATCACAATACGTTGATTTTTTGATGCAAGGACAATACCCATAACGCGAGGCGTGATACACTTCCCTGTAGAAGGCCATGGGAGACCTATGATGCCACCACTCTTCCACCCCCATCTCG
>NZ_JCAMRN010000027.1:0-39014 GCF_059620965.1 Geobacter sp. PheSNFMC | reverse complement strand
TATCCCTGGCCGTTGCCCTTCACGCGCCCTGCTCCGTGGAGATCATACGCCGCTCGCCCGATCAGCCGGACCCAGCGGCCTGAACGGGCGAGCGCCGGAGGGGACCGGTCTTGTCGCTCCCGGAGCAACGACGCTTCCCAGAGCAACCAGAGCGGCTTCGGTCCGGATAAAAAGTATTCCTTGTTGCTGCCGGTCCGAGTTATATTCTGTCCGCAACGGGAGTCGTCCCCCGGCGTTGCCCGCTGGAGAGCGAATCGAACGTTTCCGAAATCCCTGACTGGAGACCCCATGAAACAATCACTCGGTGCCAGAACACTGCTCGTCCCGACCCCCGTCCTGATGGTTGGAACCTATGGCCCCACTGGCACGCCGAACCTGATGAATGCGGCCTGGGGCGGCATCTGCTGCTCCGACCCGCCGTGCGTCACGGTATCCGTGCGCACGTCCCGGCACACCTACGACAACATCGTTCAGCGCAAGGCATTCACGGTGGGCATCGCCAACGAGGCCACAGTGGTGGAAGCGGACTATGTCGGCATTGCCTCCGGCCGTGATGTCGACAAATTTGCCGCGGCCGGCCTGACCCACGTGGCCGGCGAACATGTTGACGCGCCCTATGCGGCGGAGTTTCCCCTGGTGCTGGAGTGCCGGCTGCGGCATACCCTGGAGCTGGGGATACACACCCAGTTCATCGGCGAAATCGTCGATGTGAAGGCGGACGAGGCCATCCTGGGCGAGGACGGGCTCCCCGACATCCTCAAGATCCGCCCGCTGGTCTATGACACCGCCCACAAGGGGTATCACGCGGTCGGACAGCTGGTTGGCAAGGCATTCTCCGCGGGGAAGAAGCTGCTATGACGCCTGAGGTTTCGGCACTGGACAAGGCCCTCGCAAAGGTATGCGAATTGTGCCCGGTCTGCCTCCATGCCCGCTATCACCAGAAAGGGGTCGGCTTCGATTTCGTGCGCACTGTGGAGCGGGACATCTGCCCCTTCTGCAAGGCCTATGAGCGGGTTCACGGAAGAAAAGCCCACGAGAGGAGGGGATAGTCATGCCGGCAGTAACGGTGATCGCGGAGGTACGGGCAACGGAAGAGGCGGTCGACGCGGTCAGGGTCGAACTTCTGAAACTGGTGGCGGAAACCCGTCAGGAGGAAGGCTGCCTTGAATACCGGCTGCATCAGGATGGGGATGACCCGGCCCTGTTCATCTTCTACGAGAACTGGCAGAGTCCGGCCTGCCTGGAACGGCACCTGGGATCCGGCCACTTCCGGGCTTATCTTGCCGCGGTCGAGGGAATGATTGCCGAAAAAACGGTCCGCAGGCTGTCGGAACTCGCCTGAGGGGCCTCAGCCAATCGCCTCCACAGGGGACAGTCTTCTGCTTTCAGTTGTCCAGGGTAAAGAAGAACACGGCGCCGTGCCCTTCCCGTCCCTCAGCCCACACATGCCCCCCATGGCGCTCCACGATGCGGCGCACCGTTGCCAGGCCTACGCCCGAGCCTTCGTACTCCTCCGTGCGGTGGAGCCTCAGGAACGGCTTGAAGATATTGTTGGCATGTTCATTGGCAAAGCCGATCCCGTTGTCCCGGACGAAACAGACCGTTTGCCCCCGGTCCTCGTCCACGCCGAACTCTATGATGGCATCCTTTCGCTTTTCCGTGTACTTCCATGCGTTGACGAGAAGGTTTTCCATGGCGACCTGCAGCAAGCGGGAATCGCCGTTCACCTTGATCCCGTCGGTTATCCTGAACGCAACCATGCGCTCGGGCTGGGACACCATCAGATCCTGCACTATGCCACGGGCGATCATGCTGAGGTCGGTGGGACGCCGGATGATCTCTCCCTTGCTGACCATGGCCAGGCGGAGCAGGTCGTCGATCAGTTGCCCCATCTTTCTGGCTGCCGAACAGAGTCGGTCCAAGTGCTGCCTTCCAGCGCCGTCAAAGGTATCGTAGTAATCCTCCATGAGAGCCTTGCTGAAACCCTCTATGTGACGCAGGGGAGCCCTCAAATCGTGTGAAGCCGTATAACTGAAGGCTTCCAGTTCCCGGTTGAGCTCCTCCAGCTCCGACGTCCGCTGTGCCACCCGCTGCTCGAGCTCGGCGTTGAGCATGGACAGATCCTCTTCGGCTTTCTTTCTCCGGCTGACGTCGGTCATGACCCCGCGGAGCTTCACGCGGCCGTTAGCGTCCTCGACAACCATGAACGAGTTCCGCAGCCAGACGATGCGGCCATCGGCGGCGAGTGAGCGGTACTCCAGTTCGCGGCCGGATCCCTCGCCGTGCGTTGCGCGGCAGGCAGCAAGGACCCACGGGCGGTCGTCAGGGTGGATGCTGCGCTCCCAGCAGCCCGGATCGGCAAGCCATGCCTCGGCGGGATAGCCCAGGATATCCTCGGACCTCTGGCTGACGAACGTGAAGCGGAAGCTCTCGACGTCGAGCTCCCAGACGATGCCGCTGACGGCATTGACCAGCTCGGCATACTTCTCGTTGCTTTCCCTGAGATTTTCAGCCGCAGACTTCCGGTCGGTAATGTCGGTGAACATTGCGATCATGCCGGCGTTCAGCCCGGCAGGGTCGTGCAGCGGCGCGGTGGAGATGCTGACACTGACCAGCTCTCCATTTTTCCTCATGCGCACGCCTTCGATGTCGTGCAGCACAGCCTCCCGGCAGGCGCTCGCGCACACCCGTTTCCCGTCCTTCGCATCGTCCGGGTGGAGCAGGGAAAAGGGCGTCTCCCTCACCTCTTCTTCAAGCCAGCCAAAAAGGCGCTCGGCGGCACGATTCCACACCACGACCCTGTCTTCCCGGTCAAGTGCCACGATGGCTACCGGCGATGCCTGGAGGATGGCCGTCATCGCCTCGTTCGCCTCGAACAGCTTTTTCCGGCTCTCGTAATTCTCGGTCAACTGCTGCCGCAGCTCTTCCTCGGCCACGATAAACTCTTCGTTTTGCTGCCTGAGTTCCTCCTCAACCACGGTCAACTCTTCGTTGCGCACCAGGAGATCTTCCTCGGAGCGCCTGATCTGCGCCGTATCCCGGTGGACGAGCCAGTAGAGGAGCGCAGCGGTCGCGGCCACGTATGCCCATCCCTTCCCCATCTGGAGTCGTGTGAGAACGCGGGGGTCTTCGACCGCGAGACAGAGCAGCCAATCGGAGAAGAGAATCCACAACACGCCGACGAGTGCATAGATGGCAGTGATCCGCAACGCTATATTCTGGTTGCTGCCGGCCATATTCCTCCCTCCAGTGCTTCGCCGAAACAGTACGCTCCGGGACCGGAAGCGGCACATGCATGTCAAAGGATATGGTGCCAGGTTGGGACAGGTGGTGCGGGTTATCCGCGATATGGGCAAAGGACATGGCGTCCCGTACCAGTAAATAGCCGAAATGACATTGTCAGTCTGTCGGGAATGTTTGACTCAGTCGGTGAAAAGGCTATTTTGCGGGAGTAACGCCGTGCAGAAGGGCAAATTTGACCAGGGAAGGGATGTTGGTGATGCCGAGCTTCACCATGAGCCTGCTGCGGTAAGTTTCGATGCTTTTGGGGGAAAGGGAAAGGATTTCCGCAATCTCCGAACTTTTCTTCCCCTCGACCACCAGTTGCAGAACCTCCCGCTCCCGTTGGCTCAGGCTGTCGAGGGGACTTCTCGGGAGATCCGCGCAGGCGGAGTGGTGCATGTCGGACGGCAGTCGGCTTCCTCTGCCGAAATAGCGGTGTCCCCGCATGACCGTCCGCACCGCGTCGGTAACCTCGGCCCCTGCCGACTCCTTCAGGAGATACCCCCGCGCACCGGCCTGAAGCGCGCGGTAGATGTGCTCAAGGGTGTCGTGCATGGAGAGGATTACGATTCTTGTCGCCGGCTGTTCCCTGGAAATCAGGCGGGCGGCTTCAATGCCGTTCAACTCCGGCATGGTGATGTCCATGACCACCACGTTGGGCTTGAGCGCTTCGGCCATCGCTATCGCCTCGCGCCCGTCACCGGCCTGGCCGATCACGGCGATATCGCTCTGTGATTCGAGAATCATGGTCAGTCCGTCCCTCACGACGGCATGGTCATCGACAATGAGAACCTTGATCACCATCTACGAATCCTCGCTTATTTCAACGGTCAGCACCGTACCTTTGCCCGGCGCGGTAGCCACCTGAAACACCCCTCCGATCAGCTCCGCCCGTTCGCGCATGATCGTCAGCCCCCAGCCGCTTCCCGCCGGCGTCGGTGAGGCTGTTTCACGCGCAAACCCAATGCCGTCGTCCGCAACGGAAATCAGCGTCTTACCGGCGCCGGTCGAGAGAGAGACCGTCACGTTCCGGGCGAGTGCGTGCTTGGAGCAGTTCGTGAGGGCCTCCTGGACGATGCGGAAAAGCGCTATTTCCTTCTCAGCCGGCATCCGGGGAACCGTGTCGGCCACATGCACCGTCACCGCAATCCCGGTCCGCCGCGAAAAAAGATCGGCATGCCAGCGCAGTGCCGCCGGCAGACCATAGTCGTCCAGCACGGGTGGCCGCAGCTTGGCCGTAAGGCCCCTGACCGTGCGGCTGATGTCTTCGATGAGCCGTTCCGTATCTTCAATCCTCGCCCTGAGGTTCCCGTCCGGCGCCTGCGGGATGCTGCCGCCGATGACGGTAACGTTGAGATTGAGGGCGGTCAGGTCCCTCCCGATCTCGTCGTGCAGTTCAGCGGCAAGCTTCTTCCTCAGGTTCTCTTCCATCTCGGTAAGCCGCCCGGCGTAACAGCGGAGGGTCGCCTCGGCCCGCCGCCGTTCGGCAATCTCGGTGGCCAATTCCATGTTCCGCAGCTTCAGTTCAGCAGTCCGCTGGTGAACCAGCTCCTCGAGCAATTCCCTGTGGCGATGGAGCTCATCCTCTGCCAGCCGGCGCTCGGTGATGTCGATGAATGTCGCAAGGACAGCGCCCTCGATCGTTATCCCGGAGACCTCCACCAGGCGAATGCCTCCATTTTTGCACGTGACCCGGTATTCAACGGGTTCGATATCGCCCGTGCCGTGCCGGGCCCTCTGCACGGCCGCCTGCCAGGAGCCGATCACCTCTCCCCGGGAGCACTCATCGGGATGGACCCGGGCCCACCATTCCTCCTGCGTCGGGATGTCTTCCGCCGTATAGCCGAACAGTCGCGTGAACCGGTCGTTTACATATACCATGGTGCCCGTCGCATCCGCGAAGTACAGCGGCAGGGGCGCCAGTTGGACCAGCCGCCTGAACCTGGACTCGCTGCCCCGCAGCGATTCCTCGGCCTGTCTGCGGGTGGTAACTTCCTCTTGAAGGGCCCGGTTAGCCTGTTCCAGATCCGCGGTCCTCTCCCTGACGCGGAGCTCCAACTGCTCCTTCGCTTCCCGGAGGGCCGCCTCTGCCTCCTTGCGGGCGGTTATGTCTTCCACGATGGCTATATTGAAGCTCGGTTCCTCGCCATCGGCCCACAGGGGAGAGACGGTCAGCCTGACCCACACGTTGCAGCCGTTCCGGTGCACATAGCGCTTCTCTCTCGTGAAAGTGCGGATATCCCCCTTCAGGAGCCGGGAGATGCATTCCAGATCGACAGCCACATCGTCGGGGGGAGTCAGTTCCTGAAACCCCATCGTCTGCATTGCCTCGGGAGAGTAGCCGACAATGTCGCCGTATTTCGCATTGGCCCTGACGAACCGGCCCGTCATCGGGTCAACCAGGGCCACGCCGACCGCCGCCTGCTCGAAGATCGTCCTGAAGCGCTTTTCGCTCGTGACCAGTTGTGCTTCCGCCTGTTTGCGCTCCACCAGATCCATGATCATAGAGGCGAGCTCATGCAGCGCATCCGCATCTTCCCGGGTATACTCCGTCGGTTTGTTGCCCACGCCAATAACGGCGAGCACCTTGTTGCCATGAATGATCGGCACGCCCATCACCCGGACAATGGGAGGATGCCCCTCGGGCAGTTGCTTCCCGTGCGGAAGGCTGGCGTAATCGTTATGGATGACGGCGGTCCGCTCGCGGCAGCAATCGCCCCAGATCCCGGCCCTGCCGGCCGGATGGTGCTCTTTCCCGCCTCTCACCCGGCACATGGCGGTCAGGGTGTTGCTCGACCACGCCCGCAGGGGGGTCTGCTCCCGGTCCGGGTCAATGATATGCAGGTAGCCGATATTGCTGTCGGTCAGCCGTTCAGCGGCATCCAGGGCCGACCGGAGTAACTCGTCGAGGCTTTCGCACCGGGCACGTTCCGACAGATGCAAGCGGATGCGCAGCAACTCTTCAGAGATGCCGCGCCCGGCAGAGTTCCACAGGTAGATGACGAAACAGCCATCATCCACCCTGGCCACCCGGAGGAATGCCCGGACGGGCTGCCCACCCTGCCCGGCCAAGGAACATTCTCCCTCCCAGAACCCGGTGTCAGTCATGGCAGCGCCGGCGCGGAGCACGGCCGCGCACTGCTCAGCGGGCATGATGTCGGCCAGTGTGCGGGGTGAGGGATGAGGGAAGGCTATTCCAAGACACTCGAGGGCAGCGGGACTGGCTTGCAGAATGCGTCCCTGCGGCTCCACCAGCAGAACGGGAAACGGTGCATGTTCGAAATACCGATGAATCACTTCCAATACCCCTGCAGTTACTGATCAAACACTTCGAGTCAGGGTTTCGACTACTCAGCCAAACCCATTGATGCCGTAAAAGAATCAACTCGTTCGCACAAGCTCATGGACGAACATCACCCACAATCAAATACTGGCAGAGAACTGGCTCGTGGGCAGTTAATGCCGCCGCGACTCAGTACACAGCTTCGGCAGAATAGGAAATAACAAATCAGTCCGTCTGTCGGGAAAGTTTGACTGCCCGTAAATTCTCCGTGTTGCTGAAACCGATATGCCGCGCGAAGCGCCGTCGAAAACCTGCGCTGGCCACGTCCGGCCTGCCGCCATGCCCGCTACCAGCAGCAGTGGTTCGCCCTTTGGATGTGTCGGAAATGGTGCGCGGAACATCTTCTCTTCTGCTACGCCTGTGAGGGTCCACGGAATAGAGGCAAACAAGAGGAAAGGATACACGACACCAACCGTAACAGTTGTCGCAGAAGCGACAGTCAGGGAGGCTGCCGGTGCTGTCAGGGCAGAGTCCTCGAAACTGGCGGCAGAAACTCGCGTGAGGGGAGACCGCCCGGAACGCCGTCTGACTCAGGACCGGCAGCCCCCGGGCCCCTTCGCCTTCTGCGAGAGCCGGCAGAGTCCTGCCTGAAGCACCCCGTGGGATGGAACTACGGAAATCCGCGGCTGCCAAAAGAAGCGGTCACCGGCAGGGCGGTCCACAGGCCTCCGGCATGTGCCTGGGGAAGAGATAGGCGGATCGGAATATGTTGTCGTGGAGCGGGGTGCTGGGCTTGTGCGTAGGCATCGCGCCCAGTCCGGGGTCACCGGCGTCAGCGCATCCCCAGGCGTGCAGTGGCGATCGCCAGGTAAATCTCCCGGAGAAAGCCCAGCAGGCCTCCGATCAGTGCGAGCATGGCAAACACGAACAGCAGGGCCGCAATGTCCGATACATTGATGTGGAGGAACGCACCCACAAAAAGCAGGGCAATGACCACACACACGAGGAGCGCGCTTATCGTGCACGAACTGATGGCCCAGTTGATCAGCCGCATGCGGCGCCCGAGGGTTGCCAGCTCAAGCCGTGACAAGGCCCTGCCATCCCCGGCAGGATCGGCGAGCTTCTGCTCGATGACGCGGGCACGGTCAACGATGCGACCCAGCCGATTGATGAGCACGGACAGGATCGCGCCGACACCGGTGAGGAGAAAAACCGGCGCCACGGACATCTGTATGACATGGGCAATGTTAGAAATGACGGGCTCTGGCTGCATTATGCCGGCGTCTCCCCCGGGGATGGATTTCACCCGTGATCATTATTACCCTTTCTCTGCCCGGCTGTGAACCATTTCTTTAGAGCTTGTCCCTGACTGACTCTGGACGGGATCGTTCCCGGATATGCAGCAGTTCTGGCCGGACCGGCGGGATAGCATCAGGGCGGCGTGTTCGCAAGGGGACCGATGCGCGACGTGGCGCATCGGCGAAACAGTCCGGGGCAACAATGCCGGAAGCATGGCCCCGAGGGCCGCGCTACGGCGCCTCATCCTCCAGCAGGTCGTTTGGCCCCTTGCGCAGGATGTTATAGGCGAGATTCGTCAGGCGGCGCCCCGGATTGCGCATGACGCGGGTGGCGATGGCCCGCCAGGAGTAGGCCTCACGGCGTGCCTCCAGCCAGCCCCGGTGGAGCCGTTCGGGAGACATGAGACGGGGCCGGAAGACCACGGTGGAGTGGTCGTAGCGGGACCAGTCGGTGGTCAGGAGCCGCCCCTCCTCCTGGAACTGGCGGAACAGGGCCGTGCCGGGGTAGGGGGTGAGGATGTGGAAGGTGGGGACGCTGGGAGAGCATTCCTCCAGGAAACGGACCGTGGTATCGAAGACGCTCTCGTCGTGGTCGTCGAAACCGAAGATGATGGACGTCTCCAGGATGATGCCGGCGTCGCGGACCCGTTTCATGAGATCGGCCTGGGAGTAACGGGTGCCGGACTTGGCCATGTTGGCGTGGGCGCCGACCACCGACTCGATCCCCACGAAGAGGCCGATGCACCCCGAGTCCGCCACGAGCTTCAGAAGCTCCGGATCTTCGGCAAAGCGGAGATTGGTCTGGGAGCCCCAGCGGACGTTCATCTCGGCCAGCCCCCGCAGGATGGGCCGGGCCTTGGCCGGGTCGCCCAAGAGGTTGTCGTCGAGAAAGACCACGAGCTTGCGTCTGAAGGAGCGGATCTCGGCCAGGATGTCGTCGGGGTCGCGGTAGCGGAAGGTGTGGCCGAAGTAGGGAGTTACGGTGCAGAAGGAGCAGTCGTAGGGGCAGCCCCGGCTCGCCTGGACCGTCTGGGTGGTGAGGTAGCGGCGGCCGGCCAGGATCTCGCGGCGGGGCCAGGGGGCGGAGAGGAGATCACCCGTGGGGACCGGCGCCCGGTAGACCGACTTGAGACACCCGGCCAGGAGGTCATCGAGGAGTTGGGCCCAGACCGGTTCCGCCTCACCGATCACCACCGCGTCGGCATGGAGCAGTGCCTCCTCGGGCAGGACCGTGGGGTGGATGCCCCCCATTACCACGGGGACACCCCGCGCCCGGAACCGGTCGGCGATCTCGTAGGCCCGCGTCGCCTGGTGGGTCATGGCCGTGATCCCCACCAGGTCGAAGGTTCCGTCGAAGGGGACCTCGTCATGGACCTCGTCGGCCAGGACCACCTCCCAGTGGCGGGGCGTGGCCGCGGCCACCATCTGGAGCGAATGGGAGGGAAGCTGGAAATAACGCGCCCAACCGAGCGAGTGGGTCGCCGGGTAGATCAGCAGCAGCCGGGGGGAACGGGACATCAGGCGGCTCCCCTGCAGCACGCCCCGGCGCTGAAATCAACCAGGGGCTCCGTTGTCCGGGGTCGGGTCGCCTCGTACTCCCTGAGGTAGGCCTCGGGCTTCATCATCCGCTGGGTCCGCCAGAGGACCCGGGCGATGTAGGGGATCTGGGAGGGGCGGACCTGCTTCATCCAGTCCACCAGGCTCTTGTCTCCCGAGGTATTGAGGATGGAGCGGCGCCAGGTCTCGGCATAGAGCTCGAAGAAGCGCGGGGCGCCCACCCGGGGTTCCCACAGGAGGTGGTGCATGTCGAAGTTGGACCAGGGCTGGCGGGCAATGCGCGGGGCCACTTCCCGGAAGAAATCGGTGCCGGGCAGGGGCGTGAGGATGGTGAACCCGGCCCGCTGGAGGCCGTAGCGGGCCACAAAGTCCCAGAGGTCGCGGAAATCGTCCTCGTCCCAGTCGGGGTCGATGAGGAAATTGCCGTTGATGCCGTAGCGCAGCTCCCGGGCGAGGCGCACCGCCTCCACGCTCTCGGCCACGCCGGAATCCTTGGTGATCCCGGCGAGCCCCTTGTCCGTGGCCGCCTCCAGGCCCAGGAAGATGTCGAAATCCTTGGCCAGGGGACGCCAGGCGGCCATGAGGTCGGCGCTCCGGCAGATGAGGTCGGTGCGGGTCTGGACGAGAATCCAGCGTTTGAAAACCCCGCGCTTTTTCAGCGCATCGGCCAGCTCCAGGCTCCGGGCCGGATTGTGCCAGAAGAGATCGTCGGCCACGAAGATCGAATCCCCGGCCGTGGCGAAATCCTCCACCACCGCGGCAATGCTCCGCTCGCGGCAGGAACGGCCGTAGAGCTGCCAGACGGAGCAGAAGGAGCAGCGGTGGGGGCAGCCCCGGGCCGTCTCCACGAGCCAGACCGGCTTGAACAAAAGGCAGTGGTAGCCGGAGCGGTGCCGGTCCACCAGGTCGCGGGCCGGGAGCGGCACGAGGTCGAGGCAGGTCTGGCGGTCGAGGCAGGGGGTGTCGCGCCAGCCGTCAGGCTCACGCAGCCGGAGCCCCGGCACCTCGTCGAGCCGCCCGCCCTTCGCCAGGGCGGCGGCAACCAGGGGCACGATCTCCTCCCCGTCGTCGCGGCAGATGGCGTCCACCGCATCGCACTCCAGAGGAGCGGGAAAGGCGGCGGCCGCATGTCCCCCCACGAAGATGAAGGCATCGGGGCTTGCCCGCCTGACCTCCCGGGCCGTTTCAACCACCCGCTCGTACTCCAGGGCGTGGAGGCAGGAGATCCCCACGAGACGGGGCCGGGTGCGCCTGACCCAGGTTGCGGCACCGGGGCGGAAGCGGAGGTCTGCCGCGCTGACCGTGTGGCCGTGGGCACGGAGCGCCGCGCCGATATATTCGAGCCCCAGGGGCTCGACCCTGAAAAAGGGGCCGAGGCCGAACCGGTCGTTGCCGGGATGGGGGCGGAGCAGGAGAATGTTCATCTGAATCTCGCCAAGGTGAAGTAGCGGAGCGTATTGTTTCCGAAAAGGGCAGCGGGGGTCAAGGGTAATATGTTTCGTTAGCGCCGATTCCCTGCGTATTGACTAACGTTAGGCGAAAGTATTATACTTTCGCTATTCTTGAAAGCAGAGGGGGGGATGCCATCCCCCCTTTTTTCTCGGTGATGCCCGCTTTGAATGCCCTGACCATCGACGTGGAGGACTGGTACCATGTCTGCGGGCTCCCCGGCGAGCCGGTCGTCAGCGCCGAAGCGGAGCGGGTCGTCCCCGCCGTCGGACGGCTGCTGGCACTGCTGGCCGGGCGCGGCAGCCGGGCCACCTTCTTTTTGCTCGGTTCCGTGGCCCAACGGCATCCGGACCTGGCGCCGGCAATCGCCGCAGCGGGCCATGAGATCGCCTCGCACGGCTGGTCCCACCGGCTCGTGACCGAGCTCTCTCCCGAAGAGTTCCGGACGGAGCTGCGGCGGACCGGTGAGCTCCTGGAGCGGCAGACCGGTCGGCGCCCCGTGGGATTCCGGGCACCCCAGTGGTCCCTCTGCCGCCGGCGGACCCCCTGGGCCTTTCCCATCCTGCGGGATGAGGGATACCGGTACGATTCCAGTCTCTCGCCGCTCCCCTTCGTGGGAGACCGGCGCGGTCCGCGCGGTCCGTTCAGGATCGACACCCCGGCGGGGCACCTGGTGGAGGTGCCGCCCCTGGTGACGCGAACCCCCCTGGGCAACCTGCCGACGGGCGGCGGGTGGGGCTTCCGGTTCTTCCCGCTGGGGCTGATCGGGGCCACCATGGCGGGATTGAACCGGCGCGGCATGCCGGCGGTGCTGTACGTTCATCCCCGGGAGGTTGACCCGGAGGGCCCGCGGCTGGCGCTGCCGCCCCTGCGTTCCTTCGTGGCCTACGGACCGCGCAGCGATGCGGCGCCGCGACTCGACGCCCTGCTGGAACGATTCGCATTCACTACACTCGATCAGTTGGTTGACCGTTGGGATACTGTATAATCATACCAGCCTACAACGCGGCCCGGACCCTGCCGGCCGTGGTCCGGGAAGTCCTCGGCCTGGGGATGTCGTGCCTCGTGGTTGACGACGGCTCAACCGACGGGACCTCCGCCGCGGTGGAGGGGCTGGGCGTGAACCTGGTGCGCCACGACGGCAACCGCGGCAAGGGAGCGGCACTGCGGACCGGCTTCGAATGGGCCCTCGCCCACGGATGCTCCGGCGTGGTGACCCTGGACGCCGACGGCCAGCACGATCCCTCTGCGATCCCGCTCCTGGCGGCCAGGGCCCGGGAGCGCAACGCCGACGTCCTCATCGCCTCCCGCGACACCCAGTTCCGGGAGATGGCGGGGCTTCGCTCCGTCTGGAACCGCTTCGGCGTCTGGTGCATGAGGAAGCGGACCGGCTTCGCCATCACCGACAGCCAGTCCGGGTTCCGCTGGTACTCCGCGCGGCTCCTGAAAGGGGTCTCCCTGGAGGCGAGCGGCTACCACCTGGAGATGGAAATCCTCATGAAGGCATGGCGGGGTGGATTCACCATCGATTCGCTCCCCGTGGCCGCCCGGGTGGCGGACGGACGCGCCACGAGCCATTTCCGGCCGGTGCGGGACACCTGGAATATCTGCATGACGTTCCTGCGCCACATGTGAGGCTGCGCAGGGGCCCTTTTGCCGGGAACCACAACGAGGTCACAGACTGATGCTCCAGAGCCTAAAGAACTATACAACCGAAAAAATCGTCTCCCTCCTTCTCTCCATGGCCACCAACGCCTCCAACGAGAACCTGGCGCGGATGACCCACCTGATGGAGCTGATCCCGAAAAAGGAATACTACAAGGAACGGATCCGCTGGATCCGGAGGCTCATCCAGGAGAACCACCCTTCCATCGAGTTTCCCCGCCGTATCCTGCGGGAGATCCACCCCAACCAGCGGGAGAAGTGGATCACGAACCTGGCGGTGAACCACCTCCTCTCCGGCACCAACACGCGGAAGGCATGGCAGGAGCGGGAGGGGTACTATCCCCCCTCCACCGTGGTCATCAGCACCACCATGAAGTGCAACCTCTCCTGTTACGGCTGCTACGCGGGCGATTACGCCAAGGCCCTGGAGCTGACCAACGACGAGATCGACTCGATCCTCACCCAGATGAAGGAGATGGGGGTCTACTTCGCCGTCATTTCCGGCGGGGAGCCGTTCTTTAAAGAAGACATCTTCGAGATCTTCAAAAAACACTCGGACATGGCCTTCCTCGTCTTCACCCACGGCGGGCTCATCGACGAGGCCATGGTGCGGAAGCTGGTGGAGGTGGGGAACGTGATGCCCGCCTTCTCCCTGGAGGGGTACGAGCAGGAAACCGACGAACGGCGCGGGCCCGGCCATTTCCGCAAGGTCATGCGGGCCATGGACCTGTTGCGGGAGGCGGGGCTCTCCTTCTGCGGCTCCTTCACCCAGACCAGCCGGAATACCGACATCATCACCAGCGACGAGTACATCGACATGCTGGTGGCCAAGGGAGTCTTCGCCCTCTGGCTCTTCACCTACGTGCCGGTGGGGCGGGAGCCCGACCTGGAGCTGATGGCGACGCCGGAACAGCGGGACGCCCTGCGGCGCCGGATCGTCGATTTCCGGGCCGCAAAGCCGATGCTCTTCGTGGACTTCTGGAACGACGGCCCCATCATCAGCGGCTGCATCGCCGGGGGGCGGAAGTACTTCCACATCAACGCCAACGGCGACATCGAGCCGTGCGTCTTCTGCCACTTTGCCGTGGACAACATCCGGCGCACCACCCTGCGGGAAGCCCTGCGGTCGCCGCTGTTCCGGAAAATCCGCCAGGTGCAGGGAGAGCACGACAACCTGCTCCGCCCCTGCATGCTCATCGACCACCCCGACGTGGGGCGCGAGCTCTTCCACAGCGCCGGGGCCTATCCCACACACGAGGGGGCCGACGCCATCTTCACCGGCCTGGCGGACAACATGGACGACTATGCCCGGCGTTACGCCGAGTTCGCCGACCCTGCCTGGGAGCAGGAGTTCGGCGACGGGCAGGGGAAGCGCCCCAGGGGCGTAACCCGCTGATGCATCTGAAACCTGAATCCGTGGAGCCGGAGAGCCAGGGATACGGGAGAACCTTCACAGACGCCGGAACTCCGGCATGACGAGCTGACACGTGCCGCTGCACAACCGGATAAACCTGTTCCTTATCAACCTGTTCACCCTGCTGGTCCCCCGGGCGGTCCATGCGCCCTTCGCCTTTCTGACGGGGCTGATCCTCTACCTGGTCATCCCCGGACCCCGGCGGGGGGTGCGCGCGAACCTGAGGGCCGTGACCGGCAGGCGCAACGTGGAGCGACTGGTGCTCTCCACCTACTACAAGTGCTCCCGCAACTGGACCGACATCATGCTCATGATGCGCCGCCGGGGCAAGCGGCTCTTTGCCCTCATCGGCCGGCAGGAGGGGCACGGTATCCTGGATCGGGTCCTGGCGGAGGGGAACGGTGCCATCATCGTTTCGCCCCACCTGGGCAACTGGGAACTGGGGGGGCTGGGGCTGGCCGAGCGGGGCTACCGGCTCAACGTCATGACCTTCCGGGAGCCCGACGAGCGGGTGAACGACCTGCGGGAGCGGGTCCGGGAGGAACGGGGCATCCGCTTCATCTACGTGGACCGGCACGACACCTCCCCCCTGGCTGCCGTGGAGGCGGTGAACGCCCTGCGCCGCAACGAGGTGGTGGCGCTCCTGGTGGACCGGGACGGCTCGTCCCAGACCATGGAACTGGAGTTCTTCGGCCGGCCGACCCCCATCCCGGTGGGGGCCGGCTACCTGGCCCTGGCCACCGGCGCGCCGGTCATGCCGGTGTTCGTCCCCCTGGAGGGAAGCAGCTACGCCACCATCATGGAAGAGCCGATCCGGTTCGCCGGCGGGCGTGGCCGCAACGCCGAGGCAATCCGCCGGGGGATGGAGCAGGTACTCGGGGTCTTCGAGCGGTACATCCGCAGCTACCCCGATCAATGGTACAACTTTTTCGACTTCTGGAACGATGAACACAACGAAACCGTGAAGGGATAACCGCATGTCCGACCAACTCATTGTGCAGGTAAAGCAGATGATCATCGACGCCCTCCGGATCGAGGGAATGTCCCCCGACGACATCGACACCGACGCCCCCCTCTTCGGCGAAGGTCTCGGCCTCGACTCCATTGACGCCCTCCAGCTCGTGGTGGCCATGGAGAAGGATTTCGGCGTGGTGGTCCCCGACGCCGCCACCGGCACAACGGTCTTCGCGTCGGTCCGGAGCATGGCCGACCACATCGCCGCCAACCGGAAATGAAGATCCTCTTCGTGGCGCCGGGCTGGCCCCGGGGCAGGCTCTGGGGCGAACTGGGCTTCAAGTTCCCGTCCCTCGCCCTGGCCGCCCTGGCTGCGGTTACCCCGCCCGAATGGGACGTGGCCCTCTGCGACGAGAGCCGGGGGGCCATCGACTTCAATGCCCCGTGCGACCTGGTGGCCATCACCGCCATGACCCCCCAGGCGCCCCGGGCCTACGAGATCGCCGCCGGCTTCCGGTCCCGCGGAAAAACCGTGGTCATGGGGGGATTCCATGCCAGCAATCTCCCGGACGAGGCCCTCGGCCACGTGGACGCCGTAGTGGTGGGCGAGGGGGAACTCTCCTGGCCCCTGCTGCTGGCGGATTTCCAGGCGGGCCGGCTCCAGCGCCTCTACCGGTCCCCGGGGCTCCTGCCCATGGCATCGATCCCGGTGGCCCGGCGCGAGATCTTCGCCGGCAAGGGGTATCTGCTGACCAACACCCTCCAGACCACCCGGGGCTGTCCATTCGACTGCGAATTCTGCTCGGTCACCGCCTTTTACGGCCGCAAGTACCGGGAACGCCCCGTCGAAGCGGTGCTCGCCGAGCTGGAAACCCTGCGCAAGGCCAACTCCTTTGCCTTTTTCGTGGACGACAACCTGGTGGCCGACCGTCGCTACGCCCTGCCCCTGTTCCGGGGGATGAAGGGAATGGGGTTCAAGTGGCTCTCCCATGCCCCCATCGATTTCGCCGGGGATGAGGAGTTGATGCGGGCCGCCGGCGAATCGGGCTGCATCGGCATGTTCGTGGGGTTCGAGTCCCTGGACCAGGAGGCCCTGGCCGCCATGGGAAAGGTGACCAACAGCTCCTCCGCGTTCCTGGACCAGGCCCGGAAATTCCGGGACCACGGCATCGGCATCCTCGGGTCCTTTGTCCTGGGCTACGACGGCGACACCCCGGACTCCTTCGGCCGCATCCTCCGCTTCTGCGAAGAGGCCCGGATCGAGGCGGCCATTTTCCCGATCCTCACACCCTACCCCGGTACCGCCGTACGCCGGCGGCTGGAGGCCGAGGGGCGGATCACCTCCAATGACTGGCGCGACTACGACATGGGGCACGTGACCTTCCGCCCCACGAAAATGACCGCCCGGGAGCTCCAGGAGGGGCACGACTGGCTCAACCGCTCCTTCTACTCCTTCGGCTCCATGTGGCGGCGCATCGGCAAGCTGCACCGCTCAGTGCAGGTCTTCGGCCCCATGAACCTGGGGTTCCGCAACGCCATCCGAAAATCCGACAGAACGAAAGCCTCCTGACCATGATCTGCTTCATGTTTCCCGGACAACCCCTCGCGCCCCCGGTCGAATTCCCGGAGGACGCGGATTTCGAGGCCATTGCCCTTCTGACGCGGCAGCGGGCCTCCTTTGACCTGCACACCTTTTCCTGGACCGGCGAGCCGTCCAGCGATACCGTGGCACTCCAGGCCTACGGCGTGGCCATGGGGCTCTACCGGACCCGCCGGCTCAGGGCCGAGGGGATCGCGCCCCGGCTCATCGCCGAGCACAGCATGGGGATCTACCCCGCCCTGGCCGCGGCCGGCGCCCTGGATGAGGGGGACGCCCTGGAGCTCGCCGTCCGCCTCGGCAGGACCATGGCCGCCATGGGGAGACAACGGACCTACGCCCTCGGTTGCATGGTGGGGCTCACCCTGGAGCCCCTCCTGGCCATTGCCGAGAACAACGGCGTGTACCTTGCCAATCACAATACGTCCCGCCACTTTCTCCTGGCCGGCGAACGGGGGGCCATGGAGGACGCCTGCGCCGAGGCCCTGGCCCGCGGCGCCTTCTCGGCCAGGCTCTTCCCCTGCGACGCACCGCTTCACACCCCGCTCATGGCGGAGGTGGCAACGGAGCTCTCCGCCGTGGCCGGCGATTACCGCTACCGGGAGCCGTCCGTCCCCCTGGTGGACCACATCGACCAGGACTTCCTGGCCGCCGCAGACCTGCCGGTGTTCATGGTCCGGGACCTCATGGAGCCGGTCCGGTGGGAGCGCACCTACCGCGCCCTGCGCGCTGCCGGCGCCGACCGTCTTTACGAGGTGGGGGCGGGTGATTCCCTCCGCAAGTACAACCGGTGGATCGAAAGCGAGCGGGGGAGGTAGCATGCGGGAACACGAGACACCGCTCACCGTCCGCTTCAACGAGGTTGATTCCTACGGCGTTGCCTGGCACGGCCACTACGTGGCCTGGCTGGAGGTGGGGCGCAACGACCTGGCGGGGCGGTTCGGGCTCGACGCGGCCCAGATCGGCGAGCTGGGATATCTGGCCCCGGTCGTGGACCTGGAGTTCTCCTACCGCAGGCCAGCC
Source organism: Geobacter sp. PheSNFMC (assembly GCF_059620965.1). NCBI lineage: Bacteria > Pseudomonadati > Thermodesulfobacteriota > Desulfuromonadia > Geobacterales > Geobacteraceae > Geobacter > Geobacter sp. PheSNFMC. The sequence goes on along the minus strand of NZ_JCAMRN010000027.1, from coordinate 21,492 downwards.
CGTTTCAACGAAGAGCTGCGGATCATGACCACGGCCCTCCGGACCGAAACGGCCACCATCGAATTCGCCACCCGCATCCTTGGAGCCGACGGCACCCTCTGCGCGCGAGGGCGCACTGTTCACGCCCTCACCGACCGGCAGGGGGTGCTCCAGTACCGCCTTCCCCCCGCAGTGGGCGAACGGCTGGAACGGCTGCTCGCCTGGACGGAGGGGTCATGAGGCTCCTCCTCGTGTCGGCAAACCGGGAGCGGAGCCCCTACCCGGTCTTTCCCCTGGGGCTCGCCTGCCTGGTCCCGTCCCTGGAGGCGGCCGGCCACGAGCTCCGGGCCCTGGACCTCTGCTTCGAAGCCGATCCGGAGGCGGCCGTGACCGCGGCTTTGGCGGATTTCGCCCCCCAGGCCGTGATCATCTCCGTCCGCAACATCGACAACGTCACCTGGCCCGGTTCCCGCTCCTACGTGGCCGGGGTCAAGGCCATCGTGGACCGCTGCCGGGGCATAGCCACCACCATCCTGGGGGGATCGGGCTTCTCCCTCATGCCCGCCGAACTCCTCGCCTTCACCGGCGGTGACCTCGGCGTGGTGGGCGAGGGAGAGGAGATCCTGCCGGAGATCCTGGCCCTCATTGAGCGGGGCGAGTCCCCGGCGTGCCTGCCGGGAGTGGTGGCCGGCGCCGGGGCCTTTGCGCCACCCCGGCCGGTGGAGCGGATCGCCGCCCCGGACCGGCGCCTCTTCGCCCTGGCCCGCTACCGCCGGGAGGGAGGGATGGCCAACATCCAGACGAAGCGGGGATGCCCCTTCGGCTGCATCTACTGCACCTATCCGCTCCTGGAGGGACGGCGCATGCGGCTCCGGCCGGCAGCGGAGATCGTGGCCGAGCTGCGGGAGTTGGCCGATGCCGGCATCGACTACGTCTACTTCGTGGACGACATCTTCAACTACCCCCCCGACTTTGCCGAGGAACTCTGCCGGGCCATGGTCGCCTCGGGCCTCACCATGGGCTGGTCGGCCTTCATAAACCCCCAGTTCATCACCCCGCGCCTCATGGAAACCATGGTGGCCGCCGGCTGCGACGCCGTGGAGTTCGGCACCGACTCGGGCTCGCCGGCCATGCTCCGCAACCTGGGCAAGTCCTTCGGCGTGGAACAGATCCGGGAGTCGTCCCGCATCTGCCGCGAGCTGGGGGTCGACTTTGCCCACTACATCCTCTTCGGCGGCCCCGGCGAGACCCCGGCGACCATTGCCGAGAGCTTCGCCCTCATGGACGAGGTGGCCCCCACCGCGGTCATCGCCATGACCGGCATCCGGATCTTCCCCGGCACCCCCCTCTTCGAACGGGCCGTGGCCGAGGGGATGGTGACGCCGGATGAGCCGCTCCTGGAACCGACCTTCTACCTGGACCCCGCCATCAGGGACGTGCTGGGGGAACTCGTCACCGCCGGGGCCATGACGCGGCGGAACTGGGTGGCGCCGGGACTGGAGATCAACATGAGCGACGCCATGCTGGAGGCCATGCGCCACTTCCCGGTGCGCGGTCCCCTGTGGAAACTGATCAAGCGGCTGGGGCGGAGTCACGCGAAGCCGCTTTCCCAGCGTCAATAGCCGGTGTAGGGGCAATTCACGAATTGCCCCTACAGTGAACGACAGATTTCACGGAGGTCCTATGTCGGCAGCGGATGACCTGATCGCATTCCTTGCCCCGAAACTCGGCACTGAAACCCACGTGGGCCCCTGGCTCACCATCGACCAGGAGCGGATCGACCGGTTCGCTCACGTAACCGGCGACATCCAGTGGATCCACACCGACCCGGAGCGGGCCCGGCGCGAATCCCCCTACGGCGCCACCGTTGCCCACGGGTTCCTGACCCTCTCCCTGCTCCCCTGCCTCACGGAGGCGAACCATCCGGATTTTTTCCAGCGCAACTACCCCGGCATGCGGCTGCGGGTCAACTACGGCCTGAACCGGGTCCGCTTTCCCCAGCCGGTGGTCGTGGGCTCCCGGCTTCGGGCGCGCACCCTGCTCAAGGCGGTGGAGCCCCTGGCCGGGGCGGTCCAGATCACCTACGAGATCACCGTGGAGATCGAGGGCAAGGACAAGCCCGCCTGCGTGGCCGAGCAGGTGGTGCGGGTCTATCCCTGAGGCGGCGCACCGTGCCGACCCCGCCGGCATTCCCCCTCACCGTCTTCTATGACGGCGCCTGCTCCGTCTGCGCGGCCGAAATGGCGGTCTACCGGCGCGAAAACCACGGGGGACGGCTCGTCTTCGTGGACATCAGCGATCCCGCCTTTGACCCGTCCCCCTGGGGCATCACCCTGGAGGCGTTCATGGCGCAGATGCACGCCATCGACCGGGATGGCCGCGCCTACCGGGGAGTGGAAGGCTTCTGGGCCATCTGGCAGGCCTTCCCCGCTTCAACCCTCTACGGGCTCCTCGGCGCCCTCGTGATGCTGCCGGGGCTCAACCTCCTGGCCCGGCTCGGCTACCGGGGATTCGCCCGTATCCGCAAGTACCTTCCGAAACGCGCCGCCCGTTGCGACGGCGGCACCTGCCGCATGGACCGGCACTGAAGCCCTCCCCGCTTTTCAAACGCCGCCCCCTGTGGTAGGATGCCCGCCTTTCCCAACTCCCCCGGAACAGAGGACTTTCCATGGCACTAAGCGACCAGACCCTGCAGGATATTCTCCGCTACCTGACCGAAGAAACCGGCCTCGCCCCCTTCCAGGTGGCGAACACGGTGGAACTTCTGCGCGATGGGGCCACCGTCCCGTTCATCGCCCGCTACCGGAAGGAGCGGACCGGCGAACTGGATGAAGTCGGCATCCGTGGGATCGAAGAGCGCCTCGCCTATTTCACTGAGCTGGAGGAGCGCAAGCTCACGGTCCTCAAATCCATCGAGGAACAGGGGAAGCTCACCCCCGAGCTGGCGGACCGCATCCGGACCTCGCGCCAGAAGACCGAGATTGAGGACCTCTACCTCCCCTACAAGCCCAAGCGGCGCACTAAAGCGACCATCGCCCGGGAGCGGGGGCTGGAGCCCCTGGCCGACCTCATGGCGGCCCAGGAGCTGACCGCGGGCACGCCCGAAGAGGCTGCCCTCCCCTTCGTGGACCCCGCCGGCGAGGTGCCCGGCGCGGCCGCCGCCCTGGAGGGAGCCGGCCACATCCTGGCCGAGCGGCTGGCGGACGACGCCGATGCCCGGGCCTTTGTCCGCCGCCTCACGGCCGACCAGGGGATCTTCTGTTCACGGGTGGCGGCCGACCGGAAAGGGGCGGTCACCAAGTTCGAGATGTACTACGACCACCGGGAACCCCTGAAGTCGGTCCCTTCCCACCGGATGCTCGCCATGCGCCGGGGCGAGAAGGAAGAGGTGCTCATCCTCGCCATCGAGGCGCCGACGGAAGAGATCCTCGCCGGTCTCCGGGCCCGGATCGGGGGGCGCGCCAGCATCTTCCGCCAACTTCTGGAAGGGGTGGCGGAGGACGCCTACAAACGCCTCATCGCCCCCTCCATCGAAGTTGAGCTGCGGCTGGAAGCCAAGCAGCGGGCCGATGAGGCGGCCATCACCGTCTTCGCCCAGAACCTTCGGAACCTCCTCCTGGCACCGCCGGCCGGCGGCAAGCGGGTCCTCGGCGTGGACCCGGGGCTGCGGACCGGCTCCAAGCTGGCTGCGGTGGACGGCACCGGCCGGTTCCTGGAGCATGTGACCATCTACCCCCACGCCGGCGGCGAAGGGAAGGTGGCGGCGGCAAAGCGCGAATTTCTCCGGCTGGTGGAGTGCCACGGCATCGAGATGGTGGCTGTGGGGAACGGCACCGCGGGACGGGAAATGGAGCAGTTCGCCAAGGAAACCCTGGCCGAGGGGGGCAAGAGGATTCCCGTGGTCATGGTGAGCGAGGCCGGGGCCAGCGTCTATTCCGCCTCGGAGATCGCCCGGGAGGAGTTTCCGGACCTGGACCTGACCGTGCGGGGGGCCATCTCCATCGCCCGGCGCCTCCAGGATCCCCTGGCCGAACTGGTTAAGATCGACCCCAAGAGCATCGGCGTGGGCCAGTACCAGCACGACGTGGACCAGCGCGCCCTGAAGAAGTCCCTGGACGCGGTGGTGGAGTCGTGCGTCAACTACGTGGGGGTCGACCTGAACACCGCCTCCTGGGCGCTCCTCTCCTACGTCTCCGGCGTGGGGCCGTCCCTGGCCCGGGCCATTGTCCGCCACCGGGACGAGCACGGTCCCTTCCCCGCCCGCCGTGCACTCATGAAGGTCTCCCGCTTCGGCGACAAGGCCTTCGAGCAGGCGGCCGGCTTTCTCCGCATCCGGGGCGGCGAGCATCCCCTGGACGCCACCGCCGTCCACCCGGAGCGCTATCCGGTGGTGGAGGCCATGGCAACGGATCTGGGCGTGTCCCTCGGCCAGTTGGCCGCGGACCCGGCCCTGCCGGCGCGGATCGACCTGAAGCGCTACGTGACCGACGCAGTGGGGCTTCCCACCCTGCGGGACATCATGGAAGAATTGAAAAAACCGGGCCGGGACCCGCGGGAGGAATTCCGCACCGCCGCCTTCCGGGACGACGTGACCGAGATCGGCGATCTGAAGGAGGGGATGGTGCTCCAGGGGGTGGTGACCAACGTGACCGCGTTCGGCGCCTTCGTGGACGTGGGGGTCCACCAGGACGGCCTGGTCCATGTGAGCCACCTCTCGGTCAAGTTCGTGAAGGACCCGGCCGAGGCGGTGCGGGTGGGGCAGGTGGTGCAGGTGAAGGTCCTGGCCGTGGACGTGCAGCGCAAGCGCATCTCCCTCTCCATCCGGGAGGCCGCGCCCGGCGGCGCCCCGCGGAGTGCGGAAAAGCCGGCGCACAAGGAAGAGCCGCGGAAAACCGGCGGCGGGCTTGACCTGGGGGGGCTGGAACGGGCAGGATTCCGGGTGAAAAAGCGGTAACGGTTAGGCCTGCTTCCCCTCCTTTTTCAGGTGGATGAACCAGTAGGCGATGGCCACGAAGATCACCCCGCCGATGACGTTGCCGATGGTGACCGGCACCACGTTCCCCATGAATGCGCCCCAGGAAAGGCCCGGCTCCGCCGTGCCCCGGGCGCCGGCCACCAGGAGCCCGGTGGGGATGAAATACATGTTTGCCACCGAGTGTTCGAACCCGCTGGTCACGAAGGTCATGATCGGGACGTAGCAGGCGAGCATCTTGCCCCCCACGTCCCGGGCCGCCGTGGCCATGAGGACCGCCAGGCAGACGAGCCAGTTGCAGAGGATGCCCCGGATGAGGGCGGCACCGAAGGGGATCGCGCACTTGGCCGCGGCTATCCGCACCGCCTGGTCGCCCACGGCCCCGTTCTCCCAGAGCCCGGACTCCACCATGAGCCAGGCGAAGAAGAGGGATCCCGCCAGGTTCCCCAGGAGCACCACCCCCCAGTTCTCCAGCATCTTCACCCAGGTGATCTCGCCGTGCAGAACCGCCACGGTCAGAAGGCTGTTGCCGGTGAAGAGCTCGGACCCACAGATCACCACCAGCATGAGCCCCACCGAGAAGACACTTCCCCCCAGGAACCGGGCGATCCCCTGCCCCACGTGGAGCGCCGCGTCCTGGGTCACCACCGTGGCCAACTGGGCGCCGAAGGCTATGTAAAATCCTGCCAGCAGGCTCAGGAGCACCGTGCGGGCGAGGGACTGGGTCAGTACCCGCCGGCCGTTCTCAACCGTGGCGTTAAGGGCCTCGGCCGGGGTCAGGAAACGCTTGTCCGTCATGCCTCCCTCCCCTCTCACTCGAACTGGGACCTGAACTCTTCCATCACCTGCCGCAGCTCGGCCACTTCCGCCCTGAGCGCGGCCACCTCCGATTCCAGCGCGGCGAGCCGCTCATTTTCCGCCATGACCTGGAGCCGGGCCCCTTCCGGGGGCGCCGGCCGCTCTTCGGCCGACAGGTCCGGCTCGCCGGCCAGCAGGTGGGCGAAACGTGATTCCTTGCGGCCGGGCTGACGGGGAAGCCGCATGACACGGGGCGGGGTCCGTTCCGCCAGCTCGCCCAGCACCTGCTCCACGGCGGTCAAGTCCGTAAAGGGATGCATCCGCTCCGCGCGGGTACGCAGCTCGCCCAGGGTCTGGGGCCCCCGCAGGAGCAGCTCGGCAAGGATCGCCAGCTCGGCCGGGGAGAACCGCAGCCGCTCCGCCAGGATGTGGCGGTAGCGGGGAACCCGTCCCGAATCGGCCGCCTGGATCGCCACATGCTTCATTTTAAGGCCATCCAGGGCCCGCACCACCTCAGACTCCTCCAGGGCCATGACCGGGTCCCGGTTCGACTTCTGGTTGCAGGCCGTGGTGAGGCTGTTGAGGGTGAGGGGGTAGTACTCGGGGGTTGCCAGCTCCTTTTCGATCAGGCAGCCGAGAACCCGCACCTCCACGTCGTTCAGCAGTATCTCCATAGGGGCTCCTTTGTCGTTGGGGTAGGGCCCGCAGTATACCCGGAATCGGCGCCGAACGCATACGCTTTTCCGCGCCCGCTGCCGGGCGGCGGCAAGGTTTCCTCAAGCGATTCCGTTTCTTTCCGATAGGTGTACTTGAAGGATTACCCGTTATCGAGTTTAATTGAACCTGGATTCGGCTGATGAAGCCACCCGTTCCCTTCGTCTGACGGATACGGGCCCGGGCGCGTCCGGACGCCCCCTGCAAGGAGAACCGACCACATGTCTTTCACCGGCGACCTGGAACACCTGTCGATCGTCGACGTCATCCAACTGCTGCACGCCACGCGCAAGTCGGGCACCCTCACCGTGCGGGGACGCAAGGGGGAGAGCCAGCTCGTCTTCAGCGGCGGCTATATCATCAGTGCCAACCATTTCGACAACAGCGTCCGGATCGGAAACATCCTCGTGGAAGCCGGCGTCATCAGCAGGGAGGTGCTGGACCGGGCACTGCTGGAGCAGCAGCGGGCAGGAGAGGGGCGAAAACCCCTGGTTGCCACCCTCCTCGAATGGGGCAGCGTGCGCAAGGAGGACGCCTACCGGGGGCTTGAGGCCCTCATCGAACTGACAGTGGTGGAGATTCTCACCTTGAGGCGGGGCACCTTCGATCTGGACGTGAACCGGGTCACGGTTTCCGACGAATACCGCTATTTCCCGGAAAAGCTCCACGAGGAAATCACGCTCCACACGGAGAATGTCCTCATGGACGCCCTCCGCATCTATGACGAGAAAAAGCGCGACGGGCTGCTGGTGGAAGAGGAGTTTGCGGTCGGGGCCCCGGACCTCGCCGGCGATGAGACCGGCGATTTCAGCATCTCGGCCGACGACCTGGGGCTCGGCGCCCTGGAACGGATTGAGCGGAAGATCCCCCAGGTCTTTCTGGGACTGGAGGATCGCTGCCCCTCCATCCAGCGCACGATTCAGGAACTGGGCGCAGACCTGTCCGACAAAGAACAGGAGGAGCTCTTCGCCTTTCTGGGCCGGCTCGGGAACACCGCGCCGGCCGGTGGCGCGCCCACTCTCTCCGCCATCCTCTTCAGCCCGGACGACCTTTTTTCCTACTGTGTCACAACCGTCTGCCGCCAGGCGGGAATCTCCGTCGTCACGACCAGCGAGGAGCAGGACTTGGCCCCTTTGGCGGAACAGCTTTCCTCGCGGGGGGGACAAACGACCCTGATCCTCGATTCACCGGCATCGCCCGGGTTCCCCCTGCCAGCGGAAGACGCAGCCCGGCTCCTGCGCAGGGTCAGGGAGCACCATCCCCGGCTTGCACTCATCCAGCTCGCATCGCCCCTTGAGCCGGCGTTCGCTCTTCAGGCCCTGAAAGATGGGGCTGTGGCCGTGTTCCCCCGTCCCGTGCGGGATGCAAGCGGTGACACCTTCCTGGAAGACACCCTCCGGCTCCTGGACGCCCTTCCCCTCTACCTGAGGCGGCGCGGCTCGGACGGCGGCGAGGCGGCCTTGGCCCAACTCGGCAAAGCCTTCATGGAACTGCGGGCATTGCGTGAGCCACCGGAAATCGCCCAGGCCCTCCTGGGCACCGTGGCAGGCACCTTTGAGCGGGCCCTGACCCTCATCGTGCGGGAGGGGGAACTTGTCGTCGAGCGGAGTATCGGCATGGGGGGCGATCGCGCTGCCGGAACCCCGTCCTCCCTGGGCACGAGAATTCCCCTGGACCGGCCGTCGGTGCTCCGGGACGCCATTGAAAAAAGAGCTGCATTTTATGGCGAAACTGACGATGAGATAGTGAAGGGGCATCTTTTCCCCACCATCGGCGCGCCGCTCCACCCCACGGTCATCCTGCTTCCGCTGGTCTGCGGCGGCAAGGTCATCGCTCTCATCTACGGCGATTTCGGCCACAGGGGAGTAGCGCCTGTGCGCACCGAGCTGCTTGAGCTCGTGGCGGGCGAGGCGGGGTTGGTGCTGGAGACGGCGCTCTATCGCAGGAAACGGGAGCGGACGGTTCCCGAGGGGACGGCCTCCGACCGCTGAACGGTCTTTCCGGCCGCATCTTTCAGATAGCAGCGAGGTACTGCCATGGATATGAACCTTTTGTCCCAGATTCTGGGCATTGCCTTTGAAAAGCGGGTTTCCGACCTTCACTTCGAGGTGGACAATCCCCCTTTCTTCCGGGCCAAGGGGCAGTTGCTCCGCTCCAAGCTGCCGAAACTCACCCCCCAGGACACCGAGTTCATCGCCCGGGCCGTCATGGAGCAGAATCACCGGACCCTCCCCGACGAGCTGCGGGAGCTGGACGCCTCCTACTCGCTCCCCAATGGCGGGCGCTTCCGGGTGAGCATCTTCCGTCAGCGCGGGAGCATCGGCATCGTCATGAGGGTGATCCCCCCCCACGTGGGGACCTTCGAGGAACTCAACCTGCCGCCGGTCCTGGGTGAGATCGCCAAGGCCCCCAACGGCCTCGTGCTGGTCACCGGGCCCACGGGCAACGGCAAGTCCACCACGCTCGCCTCCATGATCCGCCACCTGAACGAGACCTGCACTTTCAACATCATCACCATCGAGGACCCCATCGAGTTCCTCTTCACCACGGACAAGAGCTGCATCATCCAGCGGGAGGTGGGAATCGACACGGTCGACTTCAGCGCGGCGCTCCGCTCGTCCCTGCGGATGGACCCCGACGTGATCATGGTGGGCGAGATGCGCGACCTGGAAACCATCGACGCCTGCATCAAGGCGGCGGAGACGGGCCACCTGGTCTTTTCCACCCTCCACACCCAGAGCGCCGTATCCACCATCAACCGGCTCATCGGCCACTTTCCCCCCGATGCCCAGGAGGTCCTGCGCCAGCGCCTGGCCGACATCCTGGTGGCCACCGTGTCGTTGCGGCTCATCAAGGACAAGTCCGGGGAGAACATCCTGCCCGTGGTGGAGGTGATGCGAGCCACAACCACCATCCAGGCCTGCATCCGCGAGGGGCGCCTGGACGAGATCGAGAAGCACATCGAAAACGGCCGCTCCCTCTACCAGATGCAGACCCTTGACCAGCACCTGCTGGAACTGTGCGAGAAGGACGTCATTACCTTCGACCAGGCCAAGCAGATCACCCGCTCCATGGACCTGGAGCGGAAGCTGGCCTTCACCGAGTAGCCATCCTACGCCAGGTACTTCTCCCGCAGGGTCACCTTGCTGATCTTGCCCACGCTCGTCTTGTCGATGGCATCCACGAGCCGCACCTTCAGGAGAACCACCTGTTTGCTGACCATCCCCTTGTCGGCGTACTCCCGGACAAAGTGGGCCAGGTCCTTTTCCACCACCCGGCCGGCCTCCTCGGGCTTCAGCACCACCAGGGCCAGGGGACGCTCCCCCCATTTCTCGTCGAGCTGACCGATGACCGCCACTTCGGCCACGGCAGGATGATGGGCCAGGATGTCCTCCAGCTCCAGCGAGGACACCCACTCCCCCGCCACCTTGATCACGTCCTTGGTCCGGTCGGTGATCCGCACGTATCCCCGCTCGTCCCGCACGGCCACGTCACCGGTGTGGAGGAAGCCTCCCTCCCAGAGCTTTTCCGAGGTGCGGTGGTCCTTCAGGTACCCCTGGGTCAGCCAGGGGGCGCGCACCACGATCTCGCCGGCGCTCCGGCCGTCCCGGGGCTGCTCGGCGCCGGATTCCGGGTCCACCACCCGCAGGTCCACGAACGGAAGCGACAGACCCGTGAGGCAGCGGATCTCGGCCTGCTGCGCCGGCTCCCTCGCCAGCATTTCAGGCGTGAGGCGCGAGATGGTCAGGATGGGGCAGGTTTCGGACATGCCGTAGCCGGTGAAAACATCGATGCCGCGCTCCAGCGCCTCGCAGCAGAGGGCCCGGGACATGGCGGCCCCGCCGATGATCATCTTGAGCCCTGCCAGGTCCACCCGTTTGGCATGGGGATGCCTGAGGAGCATGTGGAGGATGGTGGGAACGCAGTGGGTGAAGGTGACCCGTTCCTTTTCGATGAGCTCCAGGAGCAGGTCGGGCGAGTAGCGCCCCGGATAGACCTGCTTGATGCCGAGCATGGTGGCCAGGTAGGGCATGCCCCAGGCATGGACGTGGAACATGGGGGTGATGGGCATGTAGACGTCCCCCTGGTGGAGGCGGCCATGGGCGGAGGCCGTGCCGAGGGATGCCATGACCCCCAGGGTGTGGAGCACCAGTTGACGATGGCTGAAATAGACCCCCTTGGGGAGGCCGGTGGTGCCGGTGGTATAGAAGGTGGTTGCCCGGGAGTTCTCGTCGAAATCGGGAAACTCATAGTCGGTGGCAGCCTCGGCCAGGAGCGCCTCGTACTCCCCCACAAAGGGGATGTGGCTTTCGGGCATCATCTCCTCGTCGGTGAGGAGCACATACCCCCGCACCGTGCCGATCCTGCCCCTGATCTGCTCAAGGATGGGGAGGAACTCGCCGTTCACCAGCAGCAGATCGTCCTCGGCATGGTCGATAGTGTAGAGGATCTGCTCCGGCGAGAGGCGGACGTTGATGGTATGGAGCACAGCGCCGATCATGGGCACGGCGAAAAAAAGCTCCAGATAGCGGTGGCTGTCCCAATCCATGACCGCCACGGTATCGCCCGCCTTGACCCCCAGGCCCGTCAGGACGTTGGCCAGGCGCCGGACCCGCTGGCGCACGTCGCGGTAGGTGTGACGGACCACGCCCCGGTAGATGATTTCCTGGTCCGGGTTGTCGACCACGGGGTTGCGGAACAGGTTCTTGATGAGCAGGGGATAGTCGTAGGCCGAGGGGGTGCGGGGTATCAGGGTATCGGTCATGGCGGAACTCCTTTGGTCCGGGAATGGCGTGGCCGCTCATCTTACACGATTTTAACCGCGAAGGCACCGGGTTAACCGCCGGCCGGCACGATTTTTTGGTGGACTGTTTACCCCTCGCACCTGTACTCTAGAGAGGCAGAAACATCATTACACAAAAAGGGAACAACAATGGCACAAGCACAAAAAGGTGACCGGGTAACGATCGATTTCACCGGCACCCTGGAAGACGGAACGGTTTTCGACAGCACCCTCGAAGGGGCTGGATGCGACACGGACGATTGCGAATCCGATGACTGCGGCGACGGTGGCTGCGGCTGCGGTTGCGAGGAGAGCGGCCCCATGGCCCTGACCATCGGGGGTGGCGAGTTTTTCGAGAAGATCGAGGAGGCGCTGATCGGCATGGCCCCGGGTGAGAAGAAGACCGTGGTCATCCCGGCGGTGGAAGGCTTCGGCGAGTACGACGAGGAGAAGGTCTTCACCGTGGAGCGCTCCGATCTCCCCCCCGACCTGACCCCCGAAGTGGGGCAGGAACTGGTCATCTCCAACGAGAACGACGAGGACTTCGGCGTAACCGTGGTTGAAGTGACCGACGAAAGCGTCACCTTCGACGCCAACCACCCCCTGGCGGGCGAGGACCTCACCTACGAATTCCAACTGGTGGAAATCCTCTAGCTCCTCCCTTCTTCACCACAAAAAGGCGGCCTTGAGCCGCCTTTTTTCATTTCTCTCCCCGATCACCCCTCCTCAGCCGGCAACGGCAACGCCCGAAGCACCTCCCGCACCGCGGCCACGGACAGACTGTTCCCCACCAATTGCCAGCGCTTGCGCAGCGGCACCTCTTCCGGAAAGCGGAACGACAGGGGAAAATGCAGGAGGCGGGCGATCTCCTCGGGAGAAAATCGCCTGACACCGTCGTTGCAGCGCAGGTAGGCCCCCGACGCCGTGAGGGACCTGCCGTAGCCCGAAGTGAAGCAGGTGGTGTAGGCATCGGAATCGGCGGGATCGAGAATGCGGAAGCCGGCACCGAACCGTTCCACGATGGAGGGGGAGAGCAGGAGTTCGGCCGGCTGACCGTTTGCCGGCAGGGGATCAAGGTACTCGGCCAAGGGCTTGCGGGGCAGTGGCGAGGATGTCTCCACCGATGCCAGGGCTTGCCGGGAGGCGGCCAGATAGTAGCGGGGGCGACGGGAGGGGATGCCCAGCTCCGTGGGGCAGAGCAGCCGCTCCTGCAGCCGGTATCCCCGTGACGCCAGTACCTCGGTGAGCCGGCCGTGGGCTTCGGAGCCGACGAAGCCGGCAACGTTCTCCAGGGCCAGATGGCGCGGCAGAGCCTCATCGGACATCCTGGCGGTCAGATCAAGGATATGCACGAGGCTCCGGGCGCGGGGATCGGCCAGATCCCGGCGGACGCCCCGTTCGCAGTAAGGCTGGCACGGGGGTGACAGCCACCAGAGGTCTACCCCTCCTGCGGTCAACTCCCAGGCGCTCACCCGCTCCAGATCCACCTTCCGCGCACCGTGGCCGGGAAAATTGAGCCGGTAGGTGGCAAGGGCCGCGTCGTCCTGATCCAGGGCCGCCACCACGTGGACGCCCGTCCCCTCCACCGCGGCGGCGAAGCCGCCGATGCCGCAGAAAAGTTCAACCGCCCTCATCCCCGCCCCTCCGGGCTCACTAAACTCTCCCCATGCCGTTGACCGTGAGCAGAACAACCACAAACAGGGAGGTGACCAGGGTGAGCAGGAGCGCGAAGACAAAGGCGATGCGGATCACCTTCCCCTCCTCGCCGATCCTGTCGATGGCTGCGGCAGCGTTCTGGAGCTTGGCGGGCGAGATGACGCTGGCAAGCCCGCCGCCGAAGGCGAGCCCCGCCGTGACTATGATCAGCCCCGACAGCGGCATGTCCAGGTTCTTGGCCGTGGTCATGGTGTACTTGGCGAACATGGCGATGGTCGATGCCTCGCTGCCGGTGATGAACCCGCCGAAGAGCCCGATGAACGCTACAACCTCCCCGTACATCCCCTGGAAGGCCAGGGCCGAGGAATCGGCCAGCACCTTGACCATGCTCGGCACCACGAACCGGTCCGCCGCCATGTCGTAGCCCGCCATGTTCATGATCTCGCCGATGGCGAAGAAAACGGCTGCCGCGAACACCGGCCGGGGTGCCCGCCGGGCCCAGACCCGGAGCGTTTCACGGAGCTGCTCCCCCGTGGGCTTCAGGAACGGCACGGCCAGGATGGTGCTGACCAGGATCCAGGTGTAGGCCTGCCACAGGGCCCGCGTGTCCAGGGGCTTGCCGTCGGCCGTGAGGCCCGTGATGGGCAGTTTCATGGTCCGGTAGAGCCAGGAGAAAAGGTCCTGGGGAACGTTCAGGACGAGAATAAGGATAACGAGGAGGGTCCACGGCATGAAAGCCCGCCAGAGGGGCATGGCTGCGGCGAATTCCCGCTCCTCGGCGGAGAGGAGGGAGCGGTCGATCACTTTGCCGCCGGTGACAACCAGGTAGGCCGCCATGGCGGCAATGACGGCGATGCCGCAGAGGACGCCCGTCAACACCACCAGGTTGTCGTACTGGTTGGTGAAGCGGGCCACCACGCCGATGACCGCGCCGGTGAGGAGGCAGGGGAGCCACCCCTCCCGGATCGCCTGCCATTTCCCCACGATCCAGAGCATGCAGAACCCGATCATGGTGGAAACCACCGGCAGAAACATGTAAAAGACCATGCCGGCCTGGTGAAGGGCGATCTCGTTCCCCTTGCCGAGAAAACTGTTGGCGAGATCCACGAAGACCACGATGGGCGCGCCCAGGAGCGCATAGGTGCAGAGGGAGTCATAGCCGATGGCCGGCAGGGCGATGGCCACGTAGGTGGAGTAGCCCATGGCCAGCAGGATCGGCGGCAGGATCGAGACCGGCGTGGCCCCCACGGCCACCATGAGGGTCCCGAAGCCGATGTTGATCATCATGATCTGCACGGCCCGGTTGTCGCTGGCAATGGTCCTGATGAAGATGGTGATCCGCCGGAGCGCGCCGGTCTTCTCCATGAGCGCCATCTGAAGGAGCGACGTGGCCACGATGAGCGACACGGAAAAGGAGCGGATAAAGCCGGCGGCGGTGGAGCGGATGATGACTTCCGGCGTGGTCTGGAATCCAAGCCAGGCCACCACCGAGATGGCGAACCAGCCGATGATGCCGCTCACATCGGCGGCCTTGCGGAACACCAGAAGCATGACGAGGATGACTACGATGGGGAGCAGGGTCAGCAGCAACGGCAGGGTCAAGGGAATAACCTCCAGTAACATACCGGCCCCTCAGGAGCCGGGGGCGGTGCATCGACAGACCGCCGCACAGCATACACCCGGCACCGCCGGCGAGGCAACCCCCCACGGAAGACCGCTCGCCCTTGACCTGCATCAAGGCCATCGCGGGCCGGCGGTGCTATCGTACCAGACGTGACAGCGCCATCACCGCAGGAGGAATGCCATGACCACGAGCGAACTGATCGCCACCGCAACCATCTGGGCCCTGACTGCCGTCGGGGGGTTCTTTGCCCTGCGGGGTATCTGGCGGCGGCGCCGGCACGGAGCCGCTGTGGCGGAGAAGGACCGCAATCGGCTTCCTTGACTCCCGTCAATGGCGATCGGCCCAGGATACGGCATACTGTACCCATACCATCACGAAGCACGGGAGGCTATCATGAGCACAGGGAACGAAACACTCGCGGGACGCGCCATCGGCATGGCGGAACTGGCCCAGTACCAGCCCGGTTCGGTCGTGAGCCGCACCCTCATCGACAAGAAGATCGGCACCATAACCCTGTTCGCCTTTGACGAAGGCCAGGGACTCAGCGAGCACACGGCCCCCTATGACGCCTTTGTCCAGATCGTGGACGGCGTCGCCGACATCACCATTGACGGCCAGGTCCACCGGGTCGCTGCCGGCCAGATGATCATCATGCCCGCGGATCGCCCCCACGCCCTGAGGGCCGTGGAACGGTTCAAGATGCTGCTGGTGATGATCAGGGCCTGACGGGCGCCGGCGCTGCTCCGCTATCCGAGGAGCAGCGCCAGGGTCATCAGGAGTGGGAATGCGTTGAGCCAGGGAAAGAGGGTCCTTTCGGAGCGAGAACGGCAGGCCGGGAGGAGCAGGAGCGGCACCGCGGCGATCCACGGGGCCATGTGCGGACCCATGAGGCCGAAGGCGGGGAGGAGCAGGACGCTGGCCGCGAGCGCGGCCAGCCAGAGCCGCACGTGGGAGGACGGGTCGCGCCCCCCCGTCCCCGGGATGAACAGCGGGATGCGCGCCCGCCGGTAGTCGTCGGCGTGACGCCGCTGGAACAGCCAGAAGTGGGGAACCTGCCAGAGAAAGAAGATGCCCGCCAGGAGGATGATCCGATAGTCTCCGGGCGCGCCCCCGGCAAGGGTCCAGCCGATCACCGGCGGGAGTGCGCCGCTCACGGCCCCGATGGCCAGGGCCAGGGAGGTGCGGCGCTTGAGCGGCGTATAGACCGCCAAGTACCAGGCGAGCGCCACGGCACCGAGCAGCGGGGGGACGGGGCCGCCAACGGCAAGCAGCAAAAGGCCCGCCCCGATGCAGGCACAGCCAAGGGCAGTGGCCATGGCGGGAGAGAGATCGCCCCGGGGCAGGGGCCGTTGCCGGGTTCGCTCCATGAGGCGGTCCAGGTCCCGCTCCAGCACCTGGTTGAGGGCCGAGCCCCCGGCGGCCAGGATCGCGACGCCCGCCAGCGCCGCCCAAAGAGTCGCATGTGCGGCATGGGGGGCGAGGGCATGTCCCGCCACCGCCGCGATGCCATTCAGCAGCGCCAACCGGGGCCTGAAGAGAACAAGGGCCCGCCGTATCACTTGAGCTCCCTGATGAATTCCACCATCTCCTCCACCTCTTCATCGCTCAGGCCCGGATAGGGCGGCATGACCGGCGGGAATCCCTTGACCACCTGGGCCGCCGGCTGACGGATGGAACGCACGAGGTATGCCTCGTCCACGGTCAGGGTCCGCTCGACGCCATCCTCCGTCACGGCCACCTGGTGGCCCCAGATCCCCTTGAGCGTGGGTCCCACCCGAAGGGATCCGTCAACGGAGTGGCAACCCAGGCAGCCATGCTTCTCCAGCAGTTCCCGCCCATGGCCTTTCCCTTCCGCCTCCCTGTCCTCCCCATGGCTGAGCCAGACCCGGAATTCCTCCTCGGGAACCGCCTCCACGGAGGTGATCATGGCCGAGTGGCCGGTGCCGCAGTAGACCGAGCAGAAAATATCGTAGGAGCCGGCCTTGGGAGCCACGAACCAGACATGGTTCTTCATCCCCGGCACCACGTCGCGCTTCACCCGGAAGGCGGGGATGTAGAACCCGTGGAGCACGTCCCTGGACACCAGATCGACCCGCACCGGCTTGCCCACCGGCACGTAGAGGCGGGGGCTCGTCCTGCCGCCGGGGTACTCGAAGCTCCAGGACCACATGCGGGCAACGGCCGTCACCTCCATGGCCCCCGGCGGCACGTGGCGGAGCGACAGGTAGCCGGACCAGCCGTAGTAGAACATGGCCAGCACCAACACCGTGGGGAGGGCCGTCCAGACGATCTCCAGCCGGAGATTCGACGAAGCCTGCGACGTGGGTTCGGGTGACCGGGAACGGTGGTAGCGGATGACAAAGGCCACCATGACCACCGTGATACCGGTCAGGAGGAGGATGCAGGCACCCAGGATGAACATGAAGACCGGATCGACGGCTTCGGTTGTGGTGGTCGGGAAATCGCGCACGTCAATCCCTCAGCGGTAGAGCACATCGAAAAAGGTTAATCCGATGAACAGGGCCAGGGTCACCAGGGCCAGGAAGAGGAGCCACCGCAGGAGCCTCCCCTCGTATTTCATGTGCATGAACACGGCGATTACGAGCCCCCCCTTGGCTGAGGCTATGGCCAGGGCCGCCGCGACCTTGTATCCCCCCAGATCGAGCCGCGTCACAAAGACCGTGGCCCCGGTCAGGAGGAGAAGCGCTGCCCAGACCGAGGCCAGGGTGCCGTAGCCGACGGGGCGGTGGGTTGTGGAACCGGATGTCATGTCAATCTCCTCACAGCATGAGGTAGTAGAGCGGAAAGATGAAAATCCAGACCAGGTCCACCAGGTGCCAGTAGAGGGCGCCGTTCTCAAGCCAGATGTAATCGCCGGCATGAACCCGACCTTCCTTGACCCGCCGCGCCACCACCGCCAGCAGGACTCCGCCGATCAGGACATGGAGCCCGTGAAGCCCGGTGGTGAGGTAGTAGAGACCGAAGAAGACCGACTCCCCCGGCGGTCCGGCGGCCAGGTCCGGCGAGCCGGGATAGATGCCGTGGCCGATCTTGGCGCTCCACTCCGCGTACTTGATGACCAGGAAGAGGCCGGCGCAGACGATCGTCCCCCCAAGCGCCCGGAACGCCACGCGCCCCTCGTCCCGCTGGACCGCCGTTACCGCCAGGGCCGCCAGGAGGCTGCTGGTGAGAAGGATCGCCGTATTGGCCGTGCCCAGGACCAGGTCGAGCCGGTGCCCGGCAACGGCGAACTCCGCGGGGTAGCGGTGGAGATAGACCGCATAGAGGATGAAGAGCCCGCCGAAAAGGAGCATCTCCGTAAAGAGAAAGAGCCACATGCCGAGCTTGGCCCCGGCGTAGTCCCGGTGTGTGGCGTGGCTCATGGGGCCCCCGCTCCCTTGAAGTCATAGGGTCCGTGGGTCACCACCGGTTCCTCGGCAAAGTTCTCCGTGGGGGGCGGGGTCGGCACGGTCCACTCCAGGGTCGCGCCCCCCCAGGGGTTCGCCTCGATCACTGGCTCTCCCTTCCACAATCCCCGGAACAGGTTCACCACCATTACCGCGAGCCCCAGGGCCAGGATCCAGCTCCCGATGGTGGACGCCAGGTTGAGGGCCGCGAACTCGGGGAGGTAGTCGTAGTAGCGCCGGGGCATCCCCTTCATCCCGAGGACCTTCATGGTGAAATAGAGAATGTTGAACCCCACGAACATGAGGGCCCAGGCAACGACCGCCGGCCGGCGGGCGTACATCCGGCCGTAGAACTTGGGCAGCCAGTAGTGCATGGCCGCGAAGAAGGCGAAGCCGGCGCCGCCGAACATGACGTAGTGGAAGTGCCCCACCACGAAGTGGGTGTCGTGCACGTGAATATCGGTGGCGGCTGCCCCGAGAACCAGCCCGGTCAACCCGCCGATGGAAAAGAGGAGGATAAAGGAAAGGGCGAAGAGCATGGGCGGGTCCAGGGAAATGGATCCCCGGTAGAGGGTGGAGACCCAGTTGAAGACCTTGATGGCCGAGGGAATGGCCACGATGAAGGAGAGGAAGGAGAAGACCAGTACCGCCGTATCGCTCATGCCACTGGTGAACATGTGGTGTCCCCAGACGAGCGACCCGGCCGCGGCGATGGCAAGGCTGGAGAAGGCGATCATCTTGTAGCCGAAGATGGGTTTTCGGGCAAAGACCGGGATGATCTCCGACACCACTCCCATGGCAGGCAGGACCATGATGTAAACCGCCGGGTGGGAGTAGATCCAGAAGAGGTGCTGGTACATGATGGGATCACCCCCCCGGCTCGGGTCGAAGAGGCCGACCCCCAGGATCCGCTCGGCGATGATCAGGACCAGGGTGATGCCGAGGATCGGCGTGGCCAGGA
Source organism: Geobacter sp. PheSNFMC (assembly GCF_059620965.1). Classification (NCBI taxonomy): domain Bacteria; kingdom Pseudomonadati; phylum Thermodesulfobacteriota; class Desulfuromonadia; order Geobacterales; family Geobacteraceae; genus Geobacter; species Geobacter sp. PheSNFMC. The sequence continues at coordinate 2,598 of NZ_JCAMRN010000027.1, read as the reverse complement.
TCTGGACCCAGGCCGTGGCGTAGAGGGACCAGACAAAGAGGGGGAGCCGCCCCCAGCTCATCCCTTCCGCCCGGAGCCGGTGGATGGTGGTTACGAAATTGATCCCGGTCAGGATGGAGGAGAATCCGACAATGAAGACCCCGAAAACCGCCAGGGAAACGTTGGTGGCCGTGCGACCGCTGAAGGGGAGGTAGAAGGTCCAGCCGGTGTCCGGCGGGCCGCCGCCCGTGACGAGGGAGAGGAGGATCACCCCGGCTCCGGTGGCATAGAGCCACCAGGAGAGGAGATTCAACCGGGGAAAGGCCACGTCCCGGGCTCCGATCTGGATCGGCATCAGCATGTTGCCGAAGGCGCCGGGAATGCCGGGGATGATGAAGAGAAAGATCATCACCACGCCGTGTACGGTGAAAAAGGCATTGTAGGCATCGGGCCCCATGATGGTGCGCCCCGGCGCCATCAGCTCAAGCCGGAGGATGAGCCCCAACACGACCCCCACCAGGAAAAAGCCGAAAACCGACCAGAAGTAGAGCAGCCCGATCCGTTTGTGGTCGGTGGAGAGAAGCCAGGCGCCGATACCGCCCTTTTCCGTATCGCTCCAGAAGCCGGCAGCGGAGCCTGTCCGTTCAGACCGGTTCATGATCCTCCCTTGCGCTGCCGTGCGCCCGTTCTCCCCGTTGTCAGCAGAAAGGCGAGAAATGCCCCGGCTGTCAGGATGACTACCGTGGCGCTCACGCGCAGCAGGTTGAAGACATAGGTTTTCTGCTTCGGATCAAAGGAAAAGCAGTATCCCACCACCGTCCGAATGGTCTTGCCGACTTTCCCCTCCCGCGCCTCCAGCAAGGCCAGGGTCACATCCTTGGGCAGGAAGGAGGTCCCGTAGAGATAGCGGATGATGGTGCCGTCCCCGGCGATCACCACGCTTGCCACCGGATGCACGAAGTCGCGCCCCTTCCGCTGGAAGCGGTAACCGATCGCGTCGGTCAGCCGGCGGATATTCGCCGCGTCACCGGTCAGGAACCGCCAGCCGTCCTCAGGGAACGGCGTGGTGATGGCCCCCTGGTAGATCCGCCGATAACGGGCAGCCAGATCGGGCGGTTCCGTCTCGTCGAAACTGACGGAGATTACCCGGTACTCATCCCCCGGTTTCCGCCGTATCTCGGGGATCACCGCTGCCATGCCGTTCTGGAGGAAATTGCAGACATTGGTGCAGCGGTAGTAAACGGGCAGGATGATCGTCGGTCCCGTAACCAGGTCCGCCAAGCGAACCGGCCGGCCGGCTTCGTCGTTGAACGTCAGATCGAGGGGTATCTTCTCCCCCAACCGCTCGGCGACTCCCACGCCGACTGCCTCCGCCGCAACCGGCGCAGCATGGTGATGGTGCTCTTCAACCGGCGAGGATCCGTCGGTGGCCGCGCCACCGTGCAGGGGCAGCACCAGGGCCAGGCAGAGGACAACGAGATATCGTAGCACCCTTCCCTCCGTCATGGACGCCGGAACCTGTCGAGGGCCGGTGCGGGAACGGTCTGTTCTGCCGGTCCCGCACCGGCTTCCGTTGCAACGGCCGGCTAGGATTTCCACTTGCCCTGGAACACGATCTCATCCAGGGGCTTGCGCGCCGGACCCGATTTTGCCGGGGCCTCATCCCGGGGATAGCCCAGGGGGAAAAGCCCCACGATCCTGATCTCCGGCGGGATGTCCAGGAGGTCGCCGAGCTGTTCCTCGTCGAAAACGCCGACAAACACCGAGCCGAGTCCCACGGCATGGGCAGCGAGCATGAGGTTTTCCGTGGCGATCCCCACGTCCGTCATGTAGTACTGCTGCCCGCGCAGATCGCCCGACTCGCCGGGCACGCCGCAGGCAACGATCACCACCGGCGCTTCGGCGAGCGCCTTCTGGGCCGGGTTGGTCCGGTAGCCGAGCGGCGCGAAAAATGCCTCCACGAACGACAACTCGCTGATCTTTGCCTTGATTTCGGCATCCTGCACCACCACGAAACGGCTGCACTGCATGTTCGCCCAGGAGGGCGCCTGCCGTGCCGCCTCCAGCACCGTCTGAAGCTTTTCCGGCTCCACCGGCCGGTCGGAAAACGCCCGCACGCTCCGTCGCGTCCTGATTGCTTCAAGAGTATCCATGTGCATGCCTCCTTGTCGGTCAATGCCAGTTTTTGCTTGCCCCAGGGGCTCGACGGCCCGGGCTCTTCCCGGGAGAAAACGCCCGCTCAAAACAAAGAATCGCTCAGAACTGTCGGCACCACCCTGAGGCAAAGTAGAACTAAGTTTACCGGTAGCCGGCCTCCGACGCAAATCAGGAAGGCATTTTCCAACTGAAATCGCGACAATTGCAACTCATGTTCTGCATGCGGCAGTCAGTCGCGGCAATGGGCCGAAGATACCCGGTTGTAACAAAAGGCCCCCATGAACTCAAAGTGCCCGTTATCAAAATAAAATTTCGTTTCCCAAGAATAAGTCATGCAATTACAGCATGTTATAGTATAAATAAAATCAGTATACATATTAAAACCAAATGGCAGTCTATACAGCGACACAATGCACTTGTAACATATTGTTTTGTTGTGACTTTTTTCACATCACCCCTTGC